>JAFYBJ010000008.1 GCA_017540265.1 Lachnospiraceae bacterium | reverse complement strand
TAAGGCGCCGAGTGGAGCTTCAGGATTCCGGGAAATTTGATGAGATAAATATCCTGATAGCCGATGACCAGGCTCTTACGGACAACTGGGACAACCCGCAGAAGATCAGGGATAATATACTTTCGGTAACCCTTGATTATCTCTCCGCGGGGATAGATCCGGATAAGTCCACCATATGCATACAGTCCGGGATACCTGCTCTGCATGCCCTTACTTTTTATTACATGAACCTGGTGACGACCCAGAGGCTTTCGAGAAACCCTACGGTCAAGGCCGAGATGCAGATGAGAGGCTTTTCCTCCGATGAGGGAAAGGAAAATGATAACCAGGCAGGGCTTCCCGCAGGCTTCTTTACCTATCCTGTTTCACAGACGGCTGATATCACGGCGTTTAAGGCTACAGTGGTTCCCGTGGGGGAGGATCAGGAGCCTATGATAGAGCAGGCCAGGGAAATAGTAAGGAAGTTTAATTATACCTATAAGTGCGATGTCCTCGTGGAACCTGATATAATGCTCCCTGATAATTCAACACAACGCCGCCTGCCGGGGACGGACGGAAAGCAGAAGATGTCAAAGAGTCTCGGTAACTGCATCTATCTTTCCGACGATCCTGCCACGGTAAAGACAAAAGTTATGGGGATGTATACGGATCCCGAACACCTGGCTGTAAGCGATCCCGGACATGTGGAAGGAAATGCGGTATTTACTTATCTGGATGCTTTCTCAAGGGATGAGCATTTTGCCAAGTACCTTCCTGACTATACCTGCCTGGATGAGATGAAAGATCATTACAGGAAGGGCGGACTGGGAGATGTTAAATGCAAGAAGCTCCTCATAAATGTGCTTGAGGAAACCCTTGCGCCCATAAGAGAAAAGAGAAGATACTGGGAAGAGCATACGGATGAGGTATATGAGATCTTAAGTGCCGGCACGGAAAAGGCCGTAAAGACCACAAATGCTACGCTTTCCGAGATAAGAAATGCGATGCGGATAGACTATTTCGAAGACGGTTCAATAAAGGACGAATGGAAAAAGCTCATGGAGGGCTGATATGAAGAACAATATCCTGCTCTTTGTTACTGAAGATCTTGCAGTCAGAAGATTTAAGGAAGATGACGCCGAAACCGTATATGGGTTTTCGGGGCAGATCAGCCACAAAGAGATACCCAATGATATCTTTGACAGTCTTGAAGATACAAAAAGGCATCTTGATATAGCCATAGGTAATTACAGGATTGAACATCTGCCGGTGCATTATGCCATAGTCTTAAAAAAGGGAAACAGGCTCATAGGCTCTATAGCATTTAAGCGGATGGAGGATTATAATATCCAGGTAAGCATATTTATCGCCGAGCCTTATCAGAATAAGGGCTACGGTACGCAGATAGCAAAGGCTGCAGCTGAATTTGGGAAGGAACATTTTGCCGTTGATAATATCTATGCCTGCCCGAGGTCGGTGAATGAACAGGCTAAAAAGGTATTTGAAAAAGCCGGATACGCCCTTCTTGATGAAAGTGAAAAGGAGTGGTTCGGGGAATATCAGCCTGTATGCCGCTTTGAAAAATAGGGGTGAGATATGAGACTTATAGATTTCAAAATGGAGCGGCAGGGACTTTTAAAACCCGGGGATAAGGTAAAGATATCCGAAGGCGTACTGCCACAGAGCTATTATTATACGGTTGATCCTTCACTTGCCATGTCCGCCAATTTTCTCTTCAGGGAAAGATTAAAGAGCAGGGAAGGAATAGTAAGGGATATTGAGGAAAAGCCGGGAGGGTTTTACGTCAAGGTGGAATTTGACGAGGATGAACCGGTATAAAAAATATATTATATATAAACGGAGGTATCATTATGAAAGTAGTGAGCACAGACAAGGCACCGGCAGCTATAGGTCCCTATTCTCAGGGGATCATTGCAGGGGATATGCTCTTTGCATCAGGTCAGATCCCCATCGACCCTGAGACGGGAGAAATCACCGGGGTGGGTATCAGGGCACAGGCTCTGCAGGTAATGAAGAATGTGACTGAGGTACTTAAGGCGGCAGGAACCGATTTTGATCATGTGGTAAAGACCACCTGCTATCTTGCAGATATAGGAGATTTCGCAGCATTCAATGCCGTATATGCGGATTATTTTACAAGCAGCCCGGCAAGGAGCTGTGTGGCGGTAAAGGATCTTCCCAAGGGTGCTTTATGCGAGGTGGAAGTGACAGCTTATCTTAAATAATAATATTTTAAGGCGCATCCTTTATCAGGGTGCGCTTTTTCATTTGTGAGGTGGATATGAACGTATGTCTTTTGAATGATTCCTTTCCTCCCGTTATAGACGGGGTGGCAAATGTAGTGATGAATTATGCGTCTGTCATGACTGAGAAAAAACTGGCGGATGTGATAGTGGGAACACCGAGATATCCGGATGCATCTTATGAAGGATATCCTTACAGGGTGATACCGTATCAGAGCTTTGACACCACAGGGATAGTTGCGGGATACAGGGCCGGTAATCCTCTTGCCATGAAAGCTATAAGGGAAATGGCGGATAGCGCGCCGGATATCATTCACAGTCACTGTCCTGTGGCATCCACAGTAATGGCAAGGATACTGCGTAATGAGACAGATGCACCCATAGTTTTTACCTATCATACAAAATTTGACGTTGATATAGCCAGGGCCGTAAAGGATAAGTTCATACAAAAAGAGAGCATAAAGGCTCTGGTATCGAACATCTCGGCCTGCGATGAGGTGTGGACTGTAAGCCGCGGAGCAGGTGAAAATCTAAAGAGCCTGGGATATGAAGGGGATTATCATGTAGTGAGTAACGGAGTGGATTTCGCTAAGGGAAAGGCGGATGAGGCGAAAGTAAGGGAAGTGACAGAAGGCTTTGATCTTCCTGAGAAGCTGCCTGTATTTCTTTTTGTGGGCAGGATGATGGAATATAAAGGCCTGCCTATTATAATCGATGCTCTTTCAATCCTCTCGGATGCGGGAGAGGATTACCGTATGGTATTTGTGGGGGACGGCGCTGACAGAGCAGGCATGGAAGAGAAAATAAAGCAAAGCGGCATCACACTTGATACTTTTGATGAGAGGGGGGAGAGGAAAGTTTTTCCCGGAACAGAAGGCAAAAAAGGAATGGTCATATTCACCGGTGCCGTGCATGACAGGGAAATCTTAAAAGCATGGAATACCAGAGCGGATCTTTTCCTTTTCCCTTCAACCTATGATACCAATGGCATTGTGGTAAGGGAGGCGGCTGCCTGCGGGCTGGCCGCCGTGCTTATAAAAGATTCCTGCGCTGCGGAAGGTATTACGGACGGAAGGAACGGTTTTATCATTGATGAGACTCCTGAGTCCATGGCAACGCTTTTAAAGGAGCTTTCAAAGGATAAAGGACGGATGGCTTCTGTCGGGGAAAAGGCGATGGAGGAGATCTATATTTCCTGGGAGAGCGCTGTAGAGAGCGCCTGTGACAGATACGGCGTGATCATGGAACGCCATGAAGAGGAGTTGGACAGAAGAAATTCAATGCGTTTCCACGAAAAGCTTTCTGAGGGATTCTATGAAATAGGTGATAGTTTTGTTAAATCCACATCAAAGATCCTTGAATTTCCAAGGGCTGTCTATGAAGGGATGGAGGATAATGTTTACGGCCTGATAGAAGGAATAGAACAGGCAGGGGAGCGGATGATAGAGAAGAGCCGTGAAAATCTGCATGAGATGAAGGAAAATCTTAAGGAGGGCTTCCGTGAAGGTTTTGAGGGAAAGCTTAAGGAATTAAACGGTGGAAAAGATGAATAAGAAAACAGACTGGTATAAGCCTATGGCTTTTTACCAGATATGGATACGATCCTTTAAGGATGGCAACGGAGACGGCATAGGTGATCTTAAGGGCGTATATGAAAAGCTTGAATATATTAAAAGCCTTAATGTGGACGGTATATGGTTTTCACCCATATATCCCTCACCCAAAGCGGATTTTGGATATGATATCTCGGATTATACGGACATTGACCCGGAGTATGGCACGCTCGATGATTTTAAAAAAGTGCTTGATAAAGCTCACCTGCTGGGGCTTAAGATCATAATGGATCTGGTGATAAACCATACCTCGGATGAACATAAGTGGTTTAAGGAAAGCAGAAAGGGGAAGGATAATCCCTACAGCGATTATTATATATGGCGGGACAAACCGAACAACTGGGATTCCATACTTGAAGGCAAAGCCTGGGAATATGATGAATCAAGAGGGCAGTACTATCTCCATCTCTTTGCCAAAAAGCAGCCGGATCTTAATATGGACAATCCGAAGGTCAGGGAAGAGGTAAAGAATATACTCCGCTTCTGGATGGATCTTGGTGTGGACGGCTTCAGGGAAGATGTGATCAATTTCATATCGAAGAAGGAAGGGCTTCCCGACGGTCTGCCTTTTTTACCGGTTATAAACGGTATTCCGTATTATAAGGACGGTCCGCACATACATGAATACATGAGGGAATTCAGGGGTGTTTGCGAGGAGCGGGGCTGCATGCAGGTAGGTGAAGGACCTTTTACTACCCTGCCCACCGCTTTGAAATATCTCTACGGTCCCGAAAAGAGTCTTGATATGATGTTTTCTTTTGATCATATGATGGCGGATTGTTTTTATACGGAATATCTCCACAGACCTTTTAAACTGAGCCGTTACAAAAAAGCTCTTACAAAATGGCAGAAAGGGCTTGAGGGAAAGGCCTGGAATGCCCTGTATATAGAAAACCATGACCATCCGAGGATCATAAGCAGGTACGGTGATGAGAGATACCGCTATGAAAGCGGTTCTTCACTTGCGGCAAGCTATCTCTTTCTTAAAGGAACTCCTTTTATATATCAGGGCCAGGAGATAGGCATGACCAATATAAGGCTTAAGAATATCGAGAACTATGCGGATGTTTCCTCAAAGAATAATTTCTACAGATTTAATTTAAAGGACAGTCTGGAAAGAAGGCTAAAACGCATACATTTCTCAAGCCGCGATTCCTCGAGGACGCCAATGCAGTGGACAGGCGGAAAGTATGCGGGCTTTTCGACGCACCGCCCCTGGTTTTTTATAAATAAGAATTACAGGGATGTGAATGTGGAAAGCGAGGAAAAAAATGAGCAGAGCCTGCTTAATTTTTACAGGAAATGCTTAAAGCTAAGAAAGCAAAGCCGCACTCTCTTATTTGGTTCCTACAGGGAATATTTTCCGGCGGATGAGAAAATATATATGTATGAGAGGAGCTTTAAGGATGTACATTATCTCATCATATGTTCTTTTTCAAAGCATACGGCGGATTTTAAGCTGCCGGGAGGTTTAAAGGGCGTGCGTATGGAACAGGTGCTCTGTAATTATTCCGGAGTAAGGGCACAGTTTACCCTTGCGCCTTATGAGGCCAGGGTGATGAGATACAGAAAGCCCTGAAGGCTTTCATAATAATCCTTAAATGAAGTATAATAGTCCTATGAATATATATAAGAGACTCCTTTTCATAATAAATCCAAGTGCCGGGATCAGAAAGAAGGATGTGCCCTTTGCGGACATGATCATGGATTTCTCGGATCACGGCTATGAGACTGTTGTGTGTTTTACAAGGGTAAAGGGCGACGGCACGGCCCTTGTGTGTGAGCATGCAGGGGATTCCATAGATATGATAGTCTGCATGGGCGGAGACGGTACCTTAAACGAAGTGGTGGCAGGCGCAAGGAAGATAGGCTGGGACAAGGCCATAGGCTATATACCTGCGGGTTCCACAAACGATTTTGCTGCCAGCCTCGGGATACCGGGAGATCCGTCTAAGGCGGCATCCCAGCTTATGGAAGCGAAAGAACGCACTCTTGATATAGGGCTTTTTAACAAAAGGAGTTTTATCTACACCGCATCCTGCGGTATCTTTGCCAGCACGTCTTACGTAACGCCGCAGAGGGCAAAAAATCTGCTCGGGCATTTTGCATATATACTTGAAGGTGCAAAGGATATCACCCAGTTCCATCCCATGGCCATGAAGATAGAGGCTGAAGGAAAGCAGTTTGAAGGCAGCTTTATCTTTGTTGCCTTATGCAATACCTTTTCACTCGGGGGAGTGATGACGCTTGACAGGGATGTGGTGGATTTAAACGACGGTTACTTTGAACTCTTAATGATAAGGGAACCAAAGGATCTTATACAGTTAAATCTCATACGAAAGGCTCTTATGGAGCAGGAGTACGATACCGAACTTGTAAAGATAATAAAAGTTAAAAAAGCAAGGGTCAGCTGTGAGGATGCGCCGGACTGGTCACTTGACGGAGAATATGCACAGGGTAAGGAAGTATGTGAATTTGAGGTGCTGCCGTCAGAGCTTAGGATGAAGTATTAGGGGATAAGAGAAGGATTATAAATACAGGAGGGTTACGGCATGAAAATCACTTTTATAGGAGCCGATCATGAGGTGACCGGCAGCATGCATGTCCTTGAGGCATGCGGGAAAAAGATATTGCTCGACTGCGGTATGGAGCAGGGCGCGAATATGTTTGAAAATGCAGAGCTTCCTTTTGACGAAGCAATGATCGATTATGTATTGCTCTCCCATGCCCATATCGACCATTCGGGACTGCTTCCCCTTATATATGCAAGGGGCTTCAGAGGACAGATAATGGCTACGGAAGCTACGGCAGATCTCTGCAGCATAATGCTCAGGGATTCGGCACATATACAGATGCAGGAGGCTGAGTGGCGGAACAGGAAGGCAAAGCGCTCCGCCGATAATGCAAATATAGAACCCTTATATACAATGGAGGATGCGGACGGCGCCATAAGAAGGCTCTGTGGTTTTCCTTATGACGAAAAAGAAGAGCTGTGTGATGGCATATCTTTCAGATTTACGGATGTGGGGCACCTGCTGGGATCTGCCAGCATAGAGATATGGATCACTGAAAACGGTGTCACAAAGAAACTGGTCTTCTCGGGAGATATAGGAAATAAAAAGAGTACGCTCATAAGAGATCCGCAGTATGTTAAAGATGCGGATATTGTGATCATGGAATCCACATACGGAAACCGCCTGCATAATGCGGAACATCCGGATTATGTATCCGAGATCGCAAGGATCATAGATGAGACTCTGGGGCGGGGCGGAAACCTTGTGGTGCCTGCATTTGCTGTAGGCCGCACACAGGAAATGCTCTATTACATTCGCGAGATAAAGGAACGAAAGCTGGTGACCAGCGTTCCTGATTTCCCTGTATATGTGGACAGCCCGCTTGCCGTTGAAGCTACGGAAGTTTTTAAACGAAATATGGAAGGCTGCTTTTCAAAAGAGGCAAGGGAACTCATGCACAAAGGGATCAATCCCATAACCTTCCCCAATCTCCATCTCTCCATCACGGGAGATGAATCCAAGATGATAAATTTTGATTCCGAACCCAAGGTGATCCTTTCCGCCTCGGGAATGTGCGATGCCGGACGTATAAGGCATCATTTAAAGCATAACCTCTGGCGCCCGGAAAGCACCGTACTTTTTGTTGGGTATCAGGCCGTGGGAACGCTGGGCCGCGTACTTGTGGACGGGGAAAAGAAAGAAGTTAAGCTCTTTGGCGAAGATATAGAGGTGAGGGCGCAGATAAAGGTTTTAGCCGGAATGAGCGGACATGCGGATAAGAACGGGCTTATCGAATGGCTTAAGAACATTGGAAACAAGCCTGAGATAGTATTTGTGGTGCACGGAGATGACGAATCCTCAAAGGCGTTTACCGAGACGCTTCGTACCGAATACGGTTATGACGCCTATGCGCCTTACAGCGGCACTGTCTATAACATGATCACCGGCGAATTCATCTATGAGGCAAAGCCTGTACCTGTAAAGAAAAAGGCAAGACGTATATCCGATATCTTTGCAAGGCTGGTGGCAGCGGGTCAGAGGCTTATGGCTGTCATATACAAGAACGAGGGACTTTCAAACAAGGATATGGCAAAATTTGCCGACCAGATAAACTCACTTTCGGACAAGTGGGACAGATAGTAAAGATTATCCCCAAAACTTTACATTTGGGGTTAAATATCTTATCATTTTACGGGTGTTTTAAGCCTGAATACATTTAAGAAAAGGAGAAGGAAAAATGGAAATTTCACCGCTTCAGAAAGCAAGATACGAGTACAGCCCGAAGCTTCCGGGGATGCTTAAGGACGGCGTATCAAAGATCAGCGTGAAAGAGGGGGAGGTTACATCAAGTGTTGCGGATCAGGAGAAGATAAAGGCTCTTTTCCCGAATACGTACGGAAAGAAAGAGATCACCTTTGTAAAGGGAGAGAATACTTCGGCATCTAAGAAACAGGTGGTCGGAGTTATCCTTTCCGGTGGTCAGGCACCCGGAGGCCATAATGTCATCTGCGGTCTCTATGATGCTTTAAAGGCTGCCGATAAGGAGAATGTGCTCCTTGGCTTCAAGGGCGGCCCCAGCGGGCTTATTGAGGATGATTATGTGGAATTTGATGATGCATTCATAGATGCATACAGAAATACCGGCGGTTTTGATATCATCGGTTCGGGAAGAACAAAGCTTGAAACCGAAGAACAGTTCAAGATAGTTGAGCAGGTTGCCGCAAAGCACGGTCTTAATGCTGTTGTTATCATTGGCGGTGACGATTCAAATACCAATGCGGCAGTGCTTGCCGAATATATGGCTGCACATAATACCGGTGTTCAGGTGATAGGCTGCCCCAAGACCATAGACGGAGACCTTAAGAATGAGGATATAGAGGCTTCCTTCGGTTTCGATACGGCAACAAAGACCTACAGCGAGCTTATCGGTAATATCGAGAGGGATGCAAATTCAGCAAAGAAATACTGGCACTTCATAAAGGTTATGGGAAGGAGTGCATCCCATGTTGCTCTTGAGTGTGCGCTTGAGACCCAGCCCAATATCTGCCTCATAGGTGAGGAAGTGGCTGCAAAGAAGATGTCTCTTGCACAGATAACATCCTATATTGCGGATTCTGTTGAGAAGAGGGGAAATGCAGGAAATAATTTCGGTGTTGCCATCATACCCGAAGGCATAGTTGAATTCGTTCCCGAGTTTTCAAAGCTTATAGCAGAGATAAACGAACTTCTTGCCGGATCAAAGACAGAGGAATTCAACGCTCTTCCTGACTGGGATAAGAAGTATGAGTTCATCAAGGCAGGCCTTACGGCTGAGTCCTTTGCGGTATTTGACATACTGCCCCAGGGAATAAAGCAGCAGCTCTTCCTTGAAAGAGATCCTCACGGCAATGTTCAGGTATCACTTATCGAATCAGAGAAACTTTTCTCCGAGATGGTAAAGGATGAACTTGCAAAGAGAAAAGCAGCAGGAAGCTATAAGGGTAAATTCTCTGCACAGCATCATTTCTTCGGATATGAGGGCAGATGCGCATTCCCTTCAAACTTTGATGCAGATTACTGCTATTCTCTCGGCTATAACGCATTCATGCTCATTCAGTACGGCTATACGGGATATCTTTCAAAGATATCAAATATATCAAAGCCTGCTGATGAATGGGTGGCAGGCGGCATGCCCATCACAAAGATGATGAACATGGAAAGAAGGAACGGTGAAGATAAGCCTGTTATCAAGAAGGCTCTCGTTGAGCTTGACGGCAAGCCATTTAAATTCTTTGAGGCAAACAGGGATAAGTGGGCGGTTGAAACCTGCTTTACCTTCCCCGGTGCTATCCAGTATTACGGACCTTCAGAGGTATGTGACCTTACCACAAGGACCCTTGCCCTTGAAAAAGGCTGATCGGTAATTCAGATTTTATTTGGGGATGCGGCGGGCGTCGCATCCCTTTTGCGTATTTCGTCGCTTTCCAAATATTTCCGCGACCGAAGGGAGTTTAATATGAAGAGATCATTATCAGCGTTTTTACTTGCCGTTATTCTCGTCCTTAATACGGTTCTGCCTGCTTTTGCGGCAGAAGATGCCTTAAGCGAACCTGTTATAAACGGACCTGTTATAAACGGAAGCGGGATAGTAACCTGGGAATGCATAAATTTCGGCACCTATCCACAGGCTGCGGACGGAACAAAGGCCCCGGTAAAATGGCGCGTGCTTAAGGTGGAAGACAGTACGGCCCTTCTTTTATCGGATAAGAATCTTGATATGCTCGAATATGATACTTCGATACAGGCTTCGGACTGGGAATCCAGTTCGTTGAGGAGTTTCCTTAATTCGGATTTTTATAATGAGGCATTTACAGCTGATGAACGTGCGGCTGTAAAGGAAGTGACGATCTCTAATCCCGATTCTCCGGTATGGTTTACCGAAGGAGGCGATGATACATCGGATAAGGTGTTCTGCCTTTCCATAGAAGATGTTTTTAATAAGGCTTACGGTTTTATGGATAACGGTTTTTCGAAGGGCGGGGTTTCAGGTAAAAACGGTGCATGGTATTCAGTCGCGGACGGGACAAGGAAAGCGGTAAACACCGCCTATGCTGCTTCAAAAGAAGGTTACTATACTGAGGTCCAGGGAAATGCTGCATCCTGGTGGCTAAGAAGCCCCGGGTATAACAGGCTTTCTGCGGCGGGAGTAAGTTCAAACGGAGCCGTATATGCGGCGAAGAGCTATATGATAAGGCGCAACATGGCTGTAAGGCCCGCGCTTTATATCGATCTTTCAAAGAGAGTATGGACAAAGGCGGAAAGCGTAAGCACCCGCAGCGGTATTATAGCAAGGGAATTTGATACGGAGGATGCTTCGGTTGATACCGTCACCGTTACAGATCTGCCTTCATATGTCCCTGCGGTAAAGAATATAACATTTTTTGCGGAAGACGGAAGTACAAAGCTTAAGGCATCCCAGAATGTGGAGCTTAAGGGCGATGAAGTAAAGGAATTTATATTAAAGACGAAGATTATGACAGAAGGAGACGCAAGCTTTAATATGATAAGCGATGCGCCTCAGGTCTTAAACATAAAGGATATCCGGACGCAGGACGGGATACAGACAGTAACCCTTGAGATAAAGGCGCCGGGGACCGCATTCTTTAGCGTATGTACGGGAAACAAGACAAAGTCTGTGAAATTTAATATAAAGAAACATGCTACCGGGCTTGAAGCTTCGGTAAACAGCGTGGTGGGTAGAAATGCCGACGGAAGTTACGGACTTGATATAAGGCCGGGAGAGAGCTTGAGGCTCTCTGTATTTACGGATATTTTGTCAACGGATACGGTAAAATGGAGCGTTGATGGCGCGGGTAAGAAATATGTTTCGGTAAATGCAAAGGGCATAATAAAGGCTAAGAGTAAGGAGGAAGGAACCGCACTCGTCACGGCGAGCCTTAAGGAAAATCCTGAAGTAAAGGCAGTATTTAAAGTGAATGTAAAAGCAACTGAAAAAAATGATACTGCATCGGCAGAGTCTTCAGATGCTTCGCTTAATCTTGTTTACAGGGGAAGTGAGATACTGCAGTGCGGCGAGAAAGCTTTACTTGATGTATTCTCAGCTCCGGACTTTAATAACGGGCAGCCTGTAAATTTCAGACTTTCCGGAGATAAGGGAGTGATCGCAATAGATGCGCAGGGAAGGATCACTGCAAAGAAAGCGGGAAAGGCAGTGATAGAGATTTACAGCGGTAAGAATGAGCTGATCGGAAAATACGAACTGCAGGTCGTATCACCTTTAAGGCATTTTAAGCTTAATAAAACAAATGTAAAGATAAAGACCGGGAAGAAAGGAAAGGATGTAAAGCTGTCCTTAAAGACAGTGCCTGCTTTTAAAAACGGGACCACGGAAGTAAGCTGGCTTACATACGTTTCCGACAGTATAAGTTTAAAAGAAGGTCAGAAAACGGAAAAGGCAATATACCATGCCGGTACGGATGCCATTAATTCTGTATTGTATGCGGACGTGACAGATAAGGTAACGGGAAATACTTACAGGACTTTCTGCTATATACAGACCGGTAAAAGCGGAAACGGCGGCACTATAGACGATGTGGTACCGGGAAAGCCCGGAACCGTAAGTACAAAAGAGGTCCTAAAGGTCTGCATGGAGGATGTGGAAAAAGAAGCCGTGGGCCTTACGGAAGAAGGTGAGGTAAAGCCGGGAACCCTTGGCCCCGTATCCGGAGCGATAAGAGGGATAATAGAAGAAGCATCAAAGGGAAAGGGCGGACATATCGCTTATATACCTTCCGGAACATATTATACGGATACGATGTTTGATGCCATAAAGATGAAGAGCGATGTTTTCCTTATGATCGATCCGGATGCGGAGATAATCTATTACAGCGGTGACAGCTCGAATGCGCCTGTATTTTCCGTAAAGGGTGTATCAAATGCGGCTGTGATCGGCGGTACTTTAAAGGGAAAGAAGGTGCATAAGTCGGGATCGATAAAGTATTCTTCAGACAGCACGCTTCAGGAACAGCATGGTTTTTACATAAACAATGACAGTAAGAATATATGGATAGGTGATATGGTGATCACGGACTGCCTCGGAGACGGTATCGATCTGGGGGAAAGTTCGGATCTCAAGGGCAGCGATACCGTAAACATAGATAATTGCCATATATTTAATAACGGCAGAACAAATATAGCTGTCATAGCTGCCGATAATGTGGACATCACAAGATGCACGCTGGAATTCATGCTTCCGGAAAGCGAAAGCTATCCAATGAGGGCTAACATAAACATAGAGCCAAATACCGTTACAAAGGGAGGAAAGGTTACCGCGGTAAATCATCTGTGTAAGAATATCAGGATTGAAGACTGTTATATGAAGGGGCTTATGCACGGGACAAAAGACGGTCATTATTTCGGTTTTATCACGGGTAATATTCCTTATGACAGGAGCATAAAGACCTGCGACGGGCTTTATATCACCAACTGCTATATAGACGGTGATTCGGGCAATTATTCCGGAAAGAATACCGTGATCACTGACAGCGTGATAAAATATCATTTCTATGATTTTCAGAGTACAAAGAAAGTAAGGACTACAACAGGAAATTAAACTATGACAAAGCTTGAAAAAAACATTTTAAAGAAGACAGAGGAACGTCTGCCGCTTATATTCTTTCTGGGTATAAGCATTTGCGGTTTCCTTCTCCGGTATTTCATGAGGAATATATCCGCAAGCCATGATACCGCGGATTTTATCAAATGGTACGGACGTATTGTCGAGGCAGGCGGGCTCTTTCATATGGGTGAGGCAAAGATGGGGTACAGCGCCATGTATAAGCTGGCACTGACCTTTATGACCTACCTTCCGCTTGAACCTATATATGCGGTAAAGCTCTTATCCGGAAGCTTTGATTATGTACTGGCCCTTGCTGCGGCATGGATAACATATCTTGTTTCCACGGGAGAAAAGGGAAACTTCTTTGCATATATAAAAAATATCTTTACGGCTAAGGAAAATAAAGCGGATGTATCGCTTATGGTTTATGCCCTTGTCCTGTGCTCACCGGTATGTGCGCTTAATTCCGCTGCGTGGGGGCAGTGCGATTCCATATATGCGGCTTTTATAATGCTTTCCATCGGGCAGCTTATAAGGGAGAGGAATATCTCATCCTTTGTACTGCTTGGATTTGCTTTCTCGTTTAAGCTGCAGGCTGTTTTCATCCTGCCTTTCTTCGTGTTTTACTGGTTTTATAAAAAGAGCTTTTCGGTACTTCATTTTCTTGAAGTGCCTGCGGTATTTTTCCTTACATCCCTGCCTAATACACTTACGGGCGGCGACGCGGGAAGGGCTGTGACAACATACAGCAGGCAGACAAGCGTAACCACACAGATGTACAGCAGGTATCCAAGCTTCTGGTGTTTTCTCACGGATGAACATGCGGGAGATTTTGAAGATTTCTACAGGTACAGGCTCTTTGCCATGGTATTTTGCGTGGTGGTGTTAGCCTGCATCATGTATGCATTCATAAAAAAGATAAAATACATGAACATGGAAAATACCGTATCTGCGGCATTTATCCTTTCATATGCCACGGTTTTGTTTTTGCCTTCGATGCTTGAAAGATACGGATATGTATATGAGATGCTTGCTATAGTGGCCGCAGCAAGGGATAAGAGATATATAATTCCTGCAGCAGCCCTTCATGTGCTTACTTTGTATGAATACGGAGATTCACTGGGGAGGGCCATGCTTCCGGTGCCCTTAGCCTTTGTGTCATGGATAAATATCATCCTGTTTGCTTACTGTCTTATAACCTTTATGAAGCGTCAGGATAATCCTTCTTAAACTGTCTTATAACGATAAATGCCGTAATTACAGCCATCACGGCTACGGAGATATTGCTTATCATCATCACCATGCCCACGCTGGCTTCGCCGAAGTTCGTGAAGTGCTGAAGGAAATAGAATACGGGGATGCGGAATACAAAGACACGGGAGATATTTATCATCATTGTAAGCTTTGTCTTTCCGAGCCCAAGAAGCAATGCCATGACGGCAGCGTTTACGCCTAAAGGAATGGCACCGTAGGCTTCATAGCGGTACACAAGGGCTATCATCTCTCTGAAGTTCTCATCGCCGCCTGAAAAGAGGGAAGAGAGCTCTGTAAGGAAGATGAGGGTGAGTCCGGAAAGAACTGCACCGAGTATCATATTGAATACAGTCGTCCAGTAAAATGCAGACAGTACGCGTCTGTATTTTTTTGCGCCGAAATTCTGGCTTACGATGGCGGAGGTTCCTTCTTCAAAGCCGTTCTGGGGATTGGTGGAAATACCGCCTAAATTATTGGAGACGCCCATTGCACCAACCATCAGATCGCCGTAGACGGTACACATGGAATTAACGACTGTCTTTCCGGATGCGAAGAGCATCTTTTCAGCGACCACGGGAATGGAATTTGATATCACCGGCTTCGTGACTTCTCCTTTAAAACTTATGGAAGAGAGCGAAAAGCCGAAGGCGTTATTCCTGTCCCTGCTGTTTATTATCCCGCAGACAAAGAGTACGCACTGGGAAACAAGAGTGGCAACTGCTATCATCACCAGGCCGCTGTTTAATACATAAACAAAGAGGGCGGTAAGGGAAAGCTTGGTTATGATGACTGCAAGGTTGATCCAGAGTATGCGCTTCGCGTTTCCTCTTGCACGCTCGATGGCGATATAGACATTGTTTATGAAGGTCACAACCATGGTGATGAGCTGGACCCTGAAATACTGTGCCCCGGCGCGGATGAGGCCGTCGGGAGTTCCGGCAAGCTTAAGGAACTGTCCGGCGAAGGGGTAGATGAGAGCAAGCAGCAGGGCACCGAGAACAAGGCAGAGAAGGTATACCGTGCTTACGCGTTTTTTAACCATCTGATAATTTCCTTCACCGTAGGCACGGCTTATCTGTATGCCTGCACCTACAGCGAGCCCGCCGCCTAAGGCCGAGATTATTGAATTAAGCTGTGCAAGATAGGCAACAGCAGAGACTGATTCGGGACTTATATGCGATGCCATCATGGTATCAAGTATCGAAAATATCTGGCTTAAGCTCTGGTAGAGGGCCAGGGGACCGCCGACTAAAAGCACAACCTTCCACATGGGAGCGGTGAGGCTTAATTCCCTGAACTTTGCATCTCTGTCAGATAGCTTTGCGTTATCTTTTTTTACTTTTACAGCTGCTGCTGCGGGATTTTTTAAAGCTGCGGTATTTCCCATTTCTGCCCCTTTTCGATTGATATTGAGTTTACTGCGTGTTTTTTACCTCTTTAAGGCGTATAATAAGAGAAAAAATAATTATTCGCTACCGATTTATTGCGAAGAAAAACAAAAAATACTGAAATATTACGGAGACAAATGAGGATATCAGATAAAAATATAGACAGGGTATATGTGGAACGTTTTATCAGGGAGAAGAGTTTTAAGATGCCGAAATTCCATCTCCATCCGTATTATGAGCTTTATTATGTGGAGACGGGAACAGTAAGAGCCTTCATAAAAGACGGCATGTATGATCTGGAAGCGGGAGATCTTCTGATCATATCACCACAGATCGTGCATTACATGCGTTACTATGGTGATATACCCTGTAAAAGGACTAATGTATTTTTCAGGAAGGATGATATAAAGGAAGTGCTGGAGGATTTTGATATCCTTTCCTTCAGAGAAAAACTTATTCTCAGACTCGATCCTGCGGGTATGGCCAGGACTGAATATATCTTAAGCCTGATGCTTGATGAAGAGGAACATCCGGATGTTTACTCTGAAGAGATAAACAGGGCAAGGCTTTCAGAGCTCCTTATGCTGTCCTTAAGGCACGGTGATGAATGGGATGCGCTCTCGGAAGAACTGCATACGGGGGATAAGTGCATACTTGCGGCCGCGGGATATATGTCGTCTAATTTCCGGGAGAGGATAAGCCTTGATGATATCTCCGCTACTGCCGGGCTTTCACCGAATTATCTCAGCACGAAATTCAGGGAACTTACCGGGATGGGGGTGCATGATTACCTGCAGTTAGTAAGATTGAAGCATGCTTCGGCACTGCTTGCGGGGAGCAGGATCAGTATAACTGAGGTGGCGCTTGAATGCGGTTTTTCGGGAAGTAATTATTTTAAGGATGCCTTTAAAAAAGCTTATGGAATAACACCCGGCAGATACCGGAAGGAAAACAGCCCCGAATCATAAAAAAAATTGTGCAATTTTTATAAATAAATCACAGATTTACTTTTGATTATGTTATAATATTACATGGCTTAACAATTCTTTTACACTTACTATCATGAGGAGGTATGCAGATGAAACAGCAATATGCTGTAAGCCAGTCCGGAAGGCTTGAAGAGGCGGCTTCAAAGATCAAATCACCGGATGCGCTTATCCTTATCACAAGCAAGGAAAGCTTCAATGCCCATGTAGCAAGGCTTGAGGAACTCTATCCGGGAGTACCCAGTATCGCAGGAATGGGTATAAGCTATGCGGGTACGGAAGTGAATGAAAAGGGGACCACGCTCATTGCTTTCTATGATGTGAAGGCTGATGCCGGAGCTATTGAGCATATTTCCGAGATGCCTGTAAAGTATACCGACAGGCTCAAGGAATCCATAAAGAAGACAGGGGCTTCCGCCGGAACCAGCGCATGTCTTGATTTCACCTGTGGTGAAGACGGAAGACTGGTGACCACGTTTAATATGGTCTTAGATCCGTTAAACATTCCTCTTGTGGGAGGTACCGTGGACGGTCCTGCAGTGGCGGCAGACGGTAAAGTCTATGAAGGCGGCTGCGTGTATCTTATGTTAAAGAACAATACGGGAAAGATAAAGGCTTATAAAGAGAATATCTATGAGCCTACGGGAGACCGTTTTGTGGCTACGAAAACAAATCCCAAGAATAAGACTCTTGTGGAAGTGAACGGAAAGCCGGCTGCACGTTTTTATCAGGATGTACTTTCAATACCCGATTCCGCTGTAGCTACACAGACATTTAAGAATCCTTTCGGAAGGGTGTTCGGAAATGAAACCTACCTTATATCCATAAAAGAGATAAACGGAAGCGCTCTTGACTGCTATAAGCAGGTAAATGATATGGACGTGCTCACTCTTATGGAACTTAAGGATTATAAGAAGATAGTGGAGGATACCTTAGACCAGATGAAGAGGGATATAGGTTCTGTTTCCGGAATATTCTCCGTAAACTGTCTGTTCAGATATCTTTTGTTCAATAACGAAAAATACTTCGGAGATTATCTGAGGAATATGAATAGATTCGGTTCCCATGCAGGTCTTGTGGGTGTCGGAGAGCATTATTGCAGGCAGCATGTAAATCAGACAATGTGCGGCATCGCATTTTCATAAAGGAGGAAGATCATGGGATTATTCAGTAAAAAAGAGGTAAAGGCCGTTCTTCCCGAAGCTCCGGATAAAAGTGCAGTGCAGGCAGCGAATATCAAAGAGGACAAGGAAGCTCTCTCCCTTGCCATACAGTACCTTAAAAAGAATAACGAAGAACTGGTAAAGCAGAATTTAAAGACCTTCAGGGAGATCGACAGCATTGCGGAAAGCATTGACAGATCACAGCAGGGAAATGCAGAGCTCCTGGATGAATGCGAGAGGATAAAGGACAGCTTTGAACAGATAATAGGCATCACCGAGAAATACGGTGAGCTTCAGGGAAGGGTTCAGGAATCGGTTGACAATGCCGTAGGAAAGGTAAACAATCTGGAAAAAAGCTCAGAGCTTGTAACAGACCGCTTTGGAGATATGAACAGGGCTTTTGAAGATATGGAGAAATCCGTGGCGGAAGTCAAGCAGCATACAATTGGCATCACAAAGCTTGTAAACCAGACTAACATACTTGCTCTTAACGCTTCCATAGAGGCTGCAAGGGCAGGTGATCAGGGAAGAGGCTTTGCCGTAGTTGCCGAAGAAGTGGGAAAGCTTGCGGATGCCATAAAGACTCTTATCGGTGATATAAACGGAAGTATCGCAGATATGGAGGAACGCACAAGGCAGCTTCACAATGGTCTTGAAGAATCCGGAAATGCATTAAAGATAAGCATGGAAGGTGTAAGTGAGACCAGGAAGATATTCAGTGATATAAGCGATGCGGTAGGAGGCATCGACGAGGTCAATTCAAGCATTGGAGGCACTGTGGATGAAAGCCGCAGGAATGTAAAGAATATCACCTCCAGGATAGAGAGTACCATACAGAATTTTGCTGATACAGGAAACCAGATAAATGCCATCAAGGATTCCGATACGGAAAAGGGTATACTTTTTGAGGATTTTGATAATGTCATTACCCAGCTTCCGTATATAATAAAGGATATCTGATGATATCTCTCTTATGAGCTTAAGGGTACGGTCTGAATGAGGCCGTACCTTTTTTTGTGCGATAAAGGCAGTAAGGCGGGTGCTTGTACGGGCACGGGATCCGGTCCGGAACATTATTATTAGCACTCATACTTGACGAGTGCTAATAACAGTGCTATCATTTTTTATGTAAATCGTACAGCATGCATGAAGGGAGGTGCAGGTCTTATGAATATTCAAAAATTTACACAGAACTCCGTACAGGCATTACAGGATGTTGAAAAGCTTGCATCGGAATACGGAAATCAGGAAATGGAAGAGGAGCATCTCTTAAAGGCTCTTTTGGATCTTGATGACAGTCTGATACTCAAGCTCATCGAAAAGATGGAGATAAATAAAGAACACTTTGTAAGCCGTGTGGAACAGGCTCTTTCACGAAGGGTTAAGGTAAGCGGCGGCAGTCTTATAGTCGGCAGGGATTTAAATAATGTACTTAATCATGCCGAGGATGAGGCCAAGGCCATGGGAGATGAATATGTTTCCGTGGAGCATCTGTTCTTATCCATGATAAAGAGACCCAATAAGGGAGTGAAGGACATCTTTACGGAATATGGCATAACAAGGGACAGATTCTTAAGGGTACTTGCGGAGGTGAGAGGTAATCAGAGAGTTACGAGTGATAATCCGGAAGCTACCTACGATACTCTTGAAAAGTACGGCCAGTATCTTGTAAAACGTGCGCGTGAGCAGAAGCTTGACCCTGTTATAGGAAGGGATGCGGAGATAAGGAATGTGATCCGTATCCTGTCAAGAAAGACGAAGAACAATCCCGTGCTCATAGGTGAACCGGGAGTGGGAAAGACTGCTGCCGTAGAGGGGCTTGCCCAGAGGATAGTAAGAGGCGATGTGCCGGAGACTCTTAAGGATAAGACTATATTTTCACTGGATATGGGAGCACTTGTCGCAGGCGCAAAATACAGGGGAGAATTTGAAGAAAGACTTAAGGCTGTGCTTTCCGAAGTTAAGAATTCAGATGGCAGGATAATACTGTTCATCGATGAGCTTCATACCATAGTAGGCGCAGGAAAGACAGAAGGCTCCATGGATGCGGGAAATCTTTTAAAGCCCATGCTCGCAAGAGGAGAGCTTCACTGCATCGGAGCTACCACGCTGGACGAATACAGAAAATATATAGAGAAGGATCCTGCTCTTGAGAGACGTTTCCAGCCTGTGATGGTAGGCGAGCCTACGGTTGAGGATACCATTTCCATTTTAAGGGGCTTAAAGGACCGGTATGAGGTATATCACGGGGTAAAGATACTTGATAATGCGCTGGTGGCTGCTGCCGTGCTATCAAACAGATATATAAGCGATCGTTTCCTTCCGGATAAGGCCATTGACCTTGTGGATGAAGCCTGCGCAATGATAAAGACCGAGCTTGACAGCCTTCCGGCAGAGCTTGATGAAAAGCAGAGACGCATCATGCAGATGGAGATAGAAGCTGCTGCCCTTAAGAAAGAAGATGATAACTTAAGCAGGGAACGGTTAGAAGAACTATCGAGAGAGCTTGCTGAGGAAAAGGAAGAATTTGCAAAGGAAAAGGCCCAGTGGGAAAATGAAAAATCTGCCGTGGACAGGCTTTCAGCCATAAGAGAACAGATAGAAAGCGTCAATAATGACATACAGATCGCACAAAGGAACGGGGATCTGGAAAAGGCCGCGGAGCTTTCCTATGGTCGTTTGCCGGCTTTGAAAAAGGAACTTGAGACAGAGGAGGAGCTTGCCGGAAAAAGAGAAGCAAGGCTTGTTCATGAAAATGTATCCGAAGATGAGATAGGACGTATAGTGTCCCGTTGGACGGGGATACCGGTAAATAAATTAAATGAGTCGGAAAGAAACAAAACACTCCATCTGGAAGATGAGCTTCATAAGAGAGTGATAGGCCAGGATGATGCCGTAACTAAGGTGTCCGAAGCGATAATACGTTCAAAGGCCGGAATAAAGGATCCTGGAAGACCCATAGGATCGTTCTTATTCTTAGGACCTACCGGTGTGGGTAAGACAGAGCTTGCCAAAGCCCTTGCGGAAGCCTTGTTTGATGATGAGAAAAATATTGTACGTATCGACATGAGTGAATATATGGAAAAACATTCCGTATCAAGGCTTGTGGGAGCGCCTCCGGGATATGTTGGCTATGATGAAGGCGGTCAGCTCACCGAAGCCGTGCGCAGAAAACCCTACTCCGTAGTACTTTTTGATGAGATAGAAAAGGCGCATCCGGATGTGTTCAATATACTGCTCCAGGTCCTTGATGACGGACGTATCACGGATTCACAGGGACGTACCGTGGATTTTAAAAATACGATCATCATCATGACCTCCAATATAGGTGCGCGTTTCCTTTTAGAGGGCATTGACGTGTATGGTAATATAGCTGAGGATGCAAAGGCAGCCTGTGAGAGTGAGCTTAAAGCCCATTTCAGACCTGAATTTTTAAACCGTCTTGATGAAATAGTTATGTTCAAGCCTCTCACAAAGGACAATATAAAAGGCATCACGGGGCTTATTATGGAATCCTTAAATGAAAGGCTTGCAGACAGGGATATACATTTAAGCCTTACGGACGAGGCTGCTGCATATATCGCGGAAGCTGCCTATGACCCTGCATACGGGGCAAGGCCTCTTAAGCGTTATATACAAAAGACCGTTGAGACCATATCCGCAAAACTTATACTTTCGGGAAATATATCCGAGGGCGATGAGATAGAGATAGTTGTTTCTCCCGAAGGTCTTAAGGCAGTTAAAAAATAAAAGAAAAGGAAGAACATAATGATATTTAAGTCGGAACAGAAACCGGGGATCATTGGCATTGGACCGGATGGAAGGGTGTCCAATGAGATGTTAATGGAAATGATGGTAAATACGGCATCGGAGCATTCCGATGCCGCAGGCTACGGGATAAATGATATGAAGCGTACCAATATCACATTCTTACTGATAGACTGGTATGTAAAGGTTGATAAAAGACCGGTCTATGGGGATAAGCTTGAGGTTTGTACATGGGGAAGGGATATATCAAGGACCATATTAAACCGTGACTTTGAGATAAGGGATAAGCAAAGCAAAGAAGTGCTTGTCAGGGCTTCTTCTTCATGGGTTGCATTTGAGCCGGATAAGCGAAAGATCGCCAGGATAACTGAAGAAATATATGAACCCTTCGGTCCCGAAACAAAAAAGCTTTTTGATGGTAAAGATGTTTTCTTAAGAGGCAGGGAGAAAATAGACGAAGTGATCCTTACGGCGCCGTTTCAGCCTAAAAGGGACAGGCTTGATGTGGTTGGACATGTACATAATACCGCGTATATGGCCATTGCTGAGGATGTGCTCCCTGATGAGGTATATGAAAAGGTGCCTTTTGATGAATTCCGTATCCATTACAAAAAAGAGATCGGGAGGGATGAGAAGGTAAGCTGTGCTTACGGACTTATCGACGGAAAGCATTCGGTGTCGATAACAAATTCGGAAGGCGTGGAGAACGCCCTTATACAGATGTGGTGATCACATGATCTCTATCCGCCCGGAACCTATGATATAGCAGGCTGTTATGATCTGAAGTGCGAATATAAGCGGCATACCGAAACGGAAATACCAGTGTTTTGTCTTATGCCTGAAGGTGAACATTCCGATCGTGGAACCAAGAGAACCTCCGGCGAAGGCAATAAGAAAGAGCATCTTTTCGGGGATGCGCCATGCACGTCTGATGGCCCGTCTCTTGTCGATGAACATTGATGCAAAGCCGCAGAAGTTTATCACGGCAAGATACAGGATTATGATTTCTTTAACATTAAGATTCATATTTGTATTTTCGGCTTAAAGGATAAAAATATCCGCCGCGTCATACGCGACGGATATTTTTTAGTCTGTCAGTTATTTTGAAAGTTCCTGCATCTTCATGCCGCGTACTTTGCTTGAAAGACCGAAGAGATTGATAAAGCCTTCGGCATCCTTGTGGTCATAAAGATCCCCCGTGGTAAAGGAAGCGATGCTCTCATTGTAGAGAGAATAGGGAGAAGTCTCGCCTGCTTTGATTATGTTGCCCTTGTAGAGCTTGAACTTCACATCGCCTGTGATATACTGCTCGGTGCTCTCAACAAATGCCTGTACTGCTTCGCGGAGGGGTGTAAACCACTTTCCTTCGTATACGATCTGGGCAAAGAGATTGCCCAGATCAAGCTTGGTCTTTGTGGTCTCTCTGTCGAGAATGAGCTCTTCGAGCTGCTTGTGAGCCTCGTAGAGTATGGTTCCGCCGGGGGTCTCATATACGCCGCGGCTCTTCATGCCCACAACTCTGTTTTCAACGATATCGATTATGCCTATGCCGTGCTTTCCGCCGAGACGGTTTAATTCCCTGATGATATCGGAAACTTTCATTTCTTTTCCGTTTATGGAAACGGGAACGCCCTTTTCAAAATGCATGCTTACATATTCGCCCTCATCAGGTGCCTTTTCGGGAGTAACGCCAAGGACGAGCAGATGATCGTAATTGGGCTCGTTTGCGGGATCCTCAAGCTCAAGGCCTTCATGGCTTATATGCCATAAGTTCCTGTCACGGCTGTAGGAATGTGATGCGTCAAAGGGGAGAGTGATGCCATGAGCTCTGCAGTATTCGATCTCTTCCTCACGGCTGTTCATTGTCCACTTGTCGTTTCTCCATGCTGCTATGATCTTTATATCGGGAGCAAGGGCCTTTATTCCGAGTTCAAACCTTATCTGGTCATTACCTTTTCCGGTAGCACCGTGGCAGATGGCTGTTGCGCCTTCCTTACGGGCAATCTCAACGAGACGCTTTGCGATAAGGGGGCGTGCCATGGATGTGCCTAAGAGATATTTGTTCTCGTATACGGCATGAGCCTTCACACAGGGCATGATGTATTCGTCTGCAAATTCATCAGTAACATCCTCGATGTAGAGTTTTGAAGCTCCGCAGGAGATCGCTCTTTCTTCGAGACCGTCAAGCTCTGATTCCTGTCCGCAGTCCACACATACACAGACTACTTCATAATCAAAGTTTTCCTTGAGCCAGGGTATGATGGCCGTGGTATCAAGGCCGCCCGAATAAGCAAGAATGACTTTTTCTTTCATGATATCGTTACCTCCGTAATAAAAATGTACATATCGCCGTAAATGATACAACAAAAGGTTTTTCTTTTCAATGAAAAGGGATATAATGTTCCGGTCATGGCTGCATTTATTTACATAATAACGGGACTTGCAAGCGGGTTCCTCTTCATAAGACATTTCTTTAAGGGGTTGTTCCGTAACGGTATAAGGGACATAAAAGGCGGGAAAGCGATTCTTCCGTCCGCACTTTTAGTTTATCCTTTAGCGCTTGTTTCCTTTGTTGTTTTAACTTCCTGGCCGGCTTATATCCTTGCTTATATCTTAAGGGGTACCGGCGACGGGATTTTTTACGGCGAGGTGACGGTCTTTTTCCTGGAACTGCTTTTTATCATATTTGAGTTTTACAGGGATGCGGAAGGGATACTGAAAGATCTTAAGAATTCCGTAAAAGGTTTTAGACCGGCGGATATTATGATCATAACGGCTGTTGCTTTTCTCGGGACTTATCTTATGAGGAAAGTCTTTTTTGTGGAGGATGGCAGATACCATGTGGGACTCTCCGTTTTCGGTGATTTTTCCACGCATCTTGATATGATACGTTCTTTTTCCCACGGAAATAATTTTCCGACATCATACTCACATTTTGCGGGCGAGGATATAAGATATCATTTCATGAACCAGTTCTTTAACGGATGTCTGGAACGCCTGGGGATGCGTCTTGATATAGCTTTTAATCTTACCGGAGCGGTATTCTATACCTGTATGTGCATACTGATATATGTGCTCGCGGCAATGCTTACCGGAAAAAGAAGCACGGCTTTTATCGCAGTGATCCTGTCGCAGTTTCGCAGTTCTTTTTCGGTCTTTATCAATGCCGCGGAAAACGGCGGTATGGAGTGGCTTCGGGAAAATAAGGAATTTACAGGGAGTACTCCAAATGAAAACTGGGGACTTTACAGTTTAAATGTCTTTGCAAATCAAAGACATCTTGCGTTCGGAATGTGCGTGCTTTTGATATCGCTCATCTTCTTTGCGTCCGATGTGAAGGCAGAGAGAAGCCTTAAGGAATTCTTTATAGGGGAACATCCCGGAGACGGAAAAAAGGAAGCACTGTTTATACGGCTGCTAAACAGCAGTGCCTGGAAGCCTGTAAGATGGAGACAGTGCATAGTACTGGGGCTTATCATGGGACTTTCCGGATTCTTTAACGGTGCTGCCCTTATTGCCGCCCTTATCGTGCTTTTTGTGATGGCGGTTTTTTCGGAGAGGCGTCTTGAGTATCTTATAAGCGCTGCCATGGCAGTGGCATTATCTTCGCTCCAGACTCATGTTTTTATAAACGGTTCCGTGATGGAATTCAGTCTTATGCCGGGATATCTGGCTTCACCTGCAGATATTTCGGGCATAATCGCGTTTATCATCAAATGCTTCGGACTCTTACCGTTTGTGCTTCTTGCCGAGAGCTGCTTTGTCGATAAAAGGGGAAGGCTTTATATGCTTGCTTTTCTTGCGCCGGCGCTATTTGCATTTCTCTTCCATACTACTGTTGATGTAAACGTAAATCATAAATACGTGCTTACATCACAGATGCTTCTTTCGATATATGCAGCATCGTTTTTAACAAGGCTTAAAGGAAATAAGGATATCTGGAGGGGGCTAACCATGGCAGTGCTTGCATTTATGCTCGTGGTAAACGGCGTATATGACTTCAGGTGTATCGTGAAGAGCAACGGAACGGAAACGGATTTTATGTTTGATACGGATTCAGAGCTTACAAA
The DNA here is from genome assembly GCA_017540265.1 of Lachnospiraceae bacterium. Classification (GTDB taxonomy): domain Bacteria; phylum Bacillota; class Clostridia; order Lachnospirales; family Lachnospiraceae; genus NK4A136. The sequence goes on along the minus strand of JAFYBJ010000008.1, from coordinate 47,181 downwards.
ATGGGTCATGGATAATTCCGACTGTAGCGATATCTTTCTTACGGATCCGTATTCCATAAATGAGATAACAATGGGCGGGGCGATGCTGTATTACGGCTGGCCTTATTTTGCCTGGAGCGCAGGTTATGATACCTGGTCGAGGGAGGAAAAGGCGGGTGAGATGTTTTCCTGCAGAGAGCCTGAGCGGTTAAAAAAACTATGCAGTGATGAGAATATACGTTATATAGTCTATGATGCCGCTATACGAAGCAGCACCTTCTTTGAATGCAATGAGGAAACCGCTATGCAGACATTCGCCTGCGTTTATACAAGGGGAGAAGGCCATGATGCCGTGCACATCTATGACACAGCCCTTCCGCTTCGTTAAAATTTTACAAAAAATACCTTTCATGGTATCATTTTTCAATTGATGCTTAATATAAAGGAGGAGAGGGCTTTGATCCGTGAGATGACCATAGAAGATTACGATGAGGTGAGAGCTCTCTGGATGACTATCCATGGCTTTGGAATAAGGAGTGTGGATGATTCCAGGGCCGGTATAGAGATCTTTTTAAAGAGAAATCCGTCAACAAGCTGCGTGGCCATAGAGGACGGGCATGTTGTGGGAGCGATACTCTGCGGACACGACGGCAGGAGAGGCTGCCTTTATCATGTGTGCGTTGATGAACGCTACAGGCTTAGGGGCATAGGAAAGGAAATGGTTGTATACTGCATGAATGCCTTAAAAGCAGAGCATATAAATAAGGTTTCATTGATAGCATTTACTAAAAATGATATAGGCAATACATTCTGGAAATGTGTGGGTTGGACAAAGAGAGAAGATCTTAACTATTACGATTTTACATTAAATGAAGAAAACATCACGGCTTTCAACAGCTGATGCCGGAGGTATTATATGTTTGAAAAGATAAACGGCGGTGTTACCGCAGCAAAGGGATTCAAGGCGGCCGTTACGGCGGCGGGGATCAAATATAAAGGTAGAACGGATATGGCAATGGTGGTATCCGAGGTCCCCTGTATCGCAGCAGGTACCTTTACTTCAAATGTGGTAAAGGCTGCCTGTGTTAAATGGGATAAGAAGCTTGTGGAAGAAGCGGCGCCCGTAAGCGCTGTTGTGGTCAATTCCGGCATCGCAAATGCCTGCACCGGAGAAGAAGGCTTTGAAGCCTGCAGGCAGACGGCACAGGCTGTAAACGAAGTGCTTGGCATACCGGAAAACGGCGTAGCTGTTGCATCAACGGGTGTTATCGGAATGCAGCTGCCGGTGGATAAGCTTAAAAGCGGTGTAAAAGATATGGCGCCTAAGCTTAACGAAAGCACGGAAGCGGGCACGGAAGCATCGAAGGCCATAATGACCACGGATACCGTAAATAAAGAGATCGCCGTAAGCTTTGAGATAAAAGGGAAAAAGGTTACGCTCGGCGGAATGTGCAAGGGCTCCGGAATGATCCATCCGAATATGTGCACAATGTTGGCTTTTCTTACGACGGATTTAAAAATAAGCAGGGAACTTCTTACAAAGGCTGTAAGATCGGCTGTAGATGACAGCTTTAACATGATCACCGTTGACGGAGATACATCCACAAATGATACTTTTATGGTGCTTGCAAACGGTCTTGCGGAAAATGAGGAGATAGTAAGCGAAGGAAAAGATTATGATACTTTTTATGAAGCTCTCTTCTTTGTGTGCAGATCACTTGCAAGGATCATGGCTTCCGACGGAGAAGGCGCAACAAAGCTTTTTACTGCGCATGTAAGAGGTGCAAAGAGCAGAGAAGATGCAAGGAAGCTTTCAAAATCCATAGTAGGTTCCAATCTTTCAAAGGCTGCGGTCTTTGGCTGCGATGCTAATTTCGGCAGGTTCTTATGCGCTATGGGTTATTCGGGAGCGCAGTTTGATGAAAAGGATGTGGAGCTTTATTTTGAAAGCAAAAAAGGGAGATTAAAAGTATTTGAGCACGGCGTGCCCCTTCCTTTTGACGAGGATAAGGCTTTGGAGATACTTAAATGCAGTGAGGTTACTGTATTGGCGGATATGAATGAGGGCGATGCTTCTGCTGAAGCTTTCGGATGTGATCTCACTTATGATTATGTAAAGATAAATGCGGATTACCGTTCATAAAACAAACGGGCCTGCTTTGTGGAGGAAGAAATGGAAAAGGATATAGAAAAAGTAAAACAGAAGGCTGAGGTGCTCATCGAAGCACTCCCTTATATTCAGGCATTCAACAGAAAGATCATAGTTGTTAAATACGGCGGTTCTGCAATGGCTGATCCCGAGATACAGAGGAATGTGATAAAGGATGTTACATTGCTTAAACTTGTGGGCTTTAAGCCTATCATAGTTCACGGCGGCGGCAAGGAGATAAGCAGCTGGCTTAAGAAGACGGGTAAGGAATCCGAATTTGTAAACGGCTTAAGGGTGACCGATGCCGATACCATGGAAGTTGCGGAAATGGTATTAAACAAGGTCAACAAGCGTCTCGTGGCGATGGTCGAAGAGCTGGGAGTAAGGGCCGTGGGTCTTTCGGGAAAGGACGGAGGTCTGCTTAAGGTTGATAAGAAGCTTTCCGACGGTAAGGATATCGGTTTTGTAGGTCAGATAAAGGAAGTGGATCCAAAGATACTTTTTGATATGCTTGAAAAGGATTTTCTCCCCATCATCTGCCCCATAGGTATGGATGATTCTTTTGCAACTTATAATATAAATGCAGATGATGCTGCATGCGCCGTGGCAAAAGCAGTAGGAGCCGAGAAGCTTGCTTTTCTTACCGATATAGAAGGTCTTTATAAGGATATAAATGACAAGTCAAGTTTCATTTCAAGGATAACGGTATCAGAGGCAAAGAGCTTCATAAATGACGGTATCATAGGCGGAGGCATGCTGCCTAAGCTTTCAAACTGTATAGATGCAATAGAAAACGGAGTTCAGCGTGTGCATATACTTGACGGAAGACTTGCACACTGCCTGCTACTTGAGATATTCACCAGACAGGGTATCGGAACTATGATATTCCATGACGGGCAGATATAGATCGGAGGATTTTGATCCATGGGAATGATGAAGACATATATAGAAGAGGCTGAGCGGTCTCTCTTACATACATACAACAGGTATCAGGTGGTCTTTGACCACGGAGACGGTGTGAGACTCTTTGATCTGGATAATAAGAGCTATCTTGATTTTGTATCCGGTATAGGCGTGTTTGCCCTGGGTTACGGCAACAGGGAGTATAATGCTGCAATAAAGCGCCAGGTGGACAAGATACTTCATACATCAAATTATTACTATAATGTTCCCGCGATAGAGGCTGCAAAGGCCATAAAAAAAGTATCCGGAATGGACAGGGTGTTTTTTACAAACAGTGGCGCCGAGGCTGTTGAAGGTGCGATAAAGACAGCAAGGAAGTATGCTTATCTTAAAGACGGAAGGACCGATCATGAGATCATTGCAATGGAGCATTCTTTCCACGGACGTACCTTCGGAGCTTTGTCCGTGACCGGTACAAAGAAATACAGGGAAGCCTTTGAGCCTATGATAGGTAATATAAGGTTTGCCGCTTTAAATGATATAGAGAGTGTTAAGGCAAATATCAGTGACAAAACCTGTGCGATACTTTTCGAGACCGTACAGGGAGAAGGCGGTATACATCCGGCAGATGCCGACTTTCTTAAGGAGATCAGGCAGATCTGTGATGAGAAGGATATTCTCCTTATGCTTGATGAGATACAGTGCGGCATGGGACGCACGGGCGAGTATTTTGCATGGCAGAGATACGGGGTCAAGCCCGATGTCATGACTTCCGCAAAGGCACTTGGCTGCGGTGTGCCGGTGGGCGCCTTCATGATGACTGAGAAGGTGGGAGAATCTTCCCTTAAAGCAGGAGACCACGGTACCACCTACGGCGGCAATCCTTTAGGCGGCGCTGCGATATGTGAAGTCTTAAGGCAGTTTGAAGAACGACATATCACGGATCATGTAAAAGAAACAGGAAAATATCTGTATGAGGTGCTTGAAAGGATAAAGAATGATCACCCGGAGGAGATAACGGATCACCGTGGTGTGGGCATGATGCAGGGGCTTGAGTTTGATCATTCTGTCGCGGATATAATCAACAAAGCTCTTGAGAAGGGCCTGGTCCTTATAAATGCAGGTACGAATATAATACGTTTTCTGCCTCCTCTTGTTATAGAAAAGGCAGATGTGGATGAGATGGCTGATATACTTGATGAGTGTATAAGCTAGGAAAAGAGAAGACAGGATATTATGGAACAGAGACTTATACATACGCCCGAAGGGGTAAGAGATATATACGGAGCGGAGCTTGCAAGGCGAAAGGATATTGCGGAACGGATGCTTAAGGCTCTTAAGCTTTACGGCTGCAGGGAGATAGAGACTCCGGTGTTTGAGTACTTTGATATTTATTCAAAGGAAACAGGAACAACGCCTTCGAGGGAATTATATAAATTCTTTGACAGGGAAGGCGATACGCTGGTGCTCAGGCCTGATCTTACTCCCCCGGCGGCCAGATGCGCCGTAAAATATTTTCTTGACGGCACGGATTCCGTGCGTTTATGTTATTCCGGAAAGGTGTTCCAGAATACCTTAAACCTCCAGGGAAAGTTAAAAGAGACTACCCAGATAGGCGCAGAGATAATGGGCGAGCCTTCAACTGATGCGGACGCAGAGATTCTTGCAATGGCTGCGGAAACCTTAAGGGCAGCCGGTTTTGAGGAATTTACCATAAGCATGGGTGATGTGGATTTCTTCAAAGGTCTTTGCGAAGAGGCGGGGCTTTCCGGGGAGAATATATTAAAACTCAGGGAATATATATCAATAAAGAATTATTACGGAGCTGCCCAGATGCTTGAACACAGGAATGTGGACAGGCGGATAAGCGAGCTTATGATAAATGCGGGGGATGTGGTAAATGCTGCAGATCTTTCGGATATAAGGGAGGCGACCACGTCAAAGAAGGCGGTTGCTGCCCTTGACAGACTGATAAAGATCTATTCCCTTATGGAAAAGAAGGGTCTTGGCAGATATATTTCCATAGATCTTGGAATGTTAAGCAAATTCAATTATTATACGGGGCTCATATTCAGGGCTTATACTTACGGCGCTCCGGATGCCATTGTTAAAGGCGGCAGATATGACGGGCTGCTTGAAAGCTTCGGTAAGGATGTGCCGGCTACGGGATGTGTATTTTTGCTTGACGATATCATGAGCGCTCTCAGAGACCGGGGACAGAAGACCACGGAAGAAGAGATACAGCGTTTTGAGTATAACGAAGATAACAGGGAAGAAGTGCTTTCAAAAGTTGCGGGCTTAAGAGCGGAAGGCATCCCTGCGTACGGAGTTTTTAAGGGAAAATAATCTGCCCGCGGAGTGAACATTATGAACGAAGACAAATATCTTACATTTGCACTGACTAAGGGAAGGCTTGCGGAAAAGACACTTGCCCTTCTTGAAAAAACCGGCATATTCTGTGATGAATTAAAGGATAAGGACAGCAGGAAACTTGTTTTTGAAAATCCGGACCAGAAGGTCAGATTCTTTCTTGCAAAGGGGCCGGACGTACCGACATATGTGGAATACGGTGTTGCGGATATAGGCGTTGTGGGAAAGGATACAATACTAGAGGAAGGCAGACGATGCTTTGAAGTGCTGGATCTTAATTTCGGGAAATGCAGGATGTGTGTCTGCGGGCCGGAGAGCGCCAGAGAAAAGCTTGAGCATCATGAGATGATAAGGGTGGCAAGCAAATATCCGGAGATAGCAAGAGACTATTTTCATAACAGAAAAGGCCAGACCGTTGATATTATAAAACTTAACGGATCGGTGGAGTTAGGTCCCATAGTAGGTCTTTCGGATGTGATAGTGGATATAGTGGAGACGGGTTCTACTCTTAGGGAAAACGGACTTACCGTGCTTGAAGAGATCTGTCCGCTTTCGGCCAGAGTGATAGTAAACCAGGTGTCAATGAGAATGCAGAATGAAAGGATAAGGAAGCTCATTTCGGATCTCAGAGCTGCCATATAAGAAAAATGAAGATAATAGAGCTTAATGAAAAAAACAAAAAAGAACTTGAGGAGACTTTAAAAAAGCGCTCCACATCGGGTTTTAAGGATATTGAGGAAAAAGTTGAGGGCATAATAAAAGAGGTGCGTGAAAGAGGCGATGCCGCGCTTTTTGATTTTTCGGAAAAATTTGATCATTTTGACCTGAATAAAGACAATATCAGGATAAGCGAAGAGGAAATGGATGAGGCTGTAAGGGAAATGGAGCCTGAATTCATAGGCGTCCTTGAAAGGGCTTCGGAAAATATCAGAGCATTCCACGAAAAACAGTTAAGAAAAACGTGGATAGAGACAAAGCCTGACGGAAGTATTTTAGGGCAGCGTTTTACTCCCATAGAGATAAGCGGAGTATATGTACCCGGTGGAAAGGCTGCGTATCCTTCGTCCGTTCTCATGAACATAATACCGGCAAAAGTTGCCGGGGTTGACAGGATTGTGATGTGCACACCGCCCGGTAAGGATGGGGAGGTGTCAAAGGCAACACTTGCAGCTGCAAGGATTGCGGGAGCTACGGAAGGATACCGTATAGGAGGCGCACAGGCTATAGCCGCAATGGCTTACGGAACCGAGAGTGTACCGAAGGTGCATAAGATATGCGGCCCCGGGAATATATTCGTGGCAATGGCAAAAAAAGCCGTATACGGTCAGGTTTCCATTGATTCGGTTGCAGGCCCCAGCGAGATAATGGTGCTTGCCGATGAAACGGCAAATCCCCGTTTTGTGGCGGCGGATCTTTTAAGCCAGGCGGAGCATGATGAGATGGCCTCATCCATTCTTGTGACTACATCGGCAAAGCTTGCTGAGGAAGTGCTTAAGGAAATAGAAGGATTTGTACAAAAGCTTGAAAGGAAGGCAATAATAGAAAAATCGCTTGAGGATTTCGGTTTCATATTTGTTGCGGATGATATGGATACTGCCATAAATGCAGTTAATGATATTGCATCCGAGCATCTTGAGATAGTAACAAAGGATCCTTTTGAGATAATGACAAAGATAAGGAATGCGGGAGCCATATTCCTTGGGACTTATTCCTCGGAACCGTTAGGGGATTATTTTGCCGGTCCCGATCATATACTTCCCACAAACGGTACGGCGAAATTCTTCTCACCGCTTAATGTGGATGATTTCCTCAAGAAGACCAGCATTATCTCATATTCAAGGGAAGCTCTTGAAAGGGATGCGGATGATATAATCTATTTTGCTAAAAAGGAAGGGCTTACTGCCCACGCCAATTCAATAGCGGTAAGGTTTGAAAATAATTGAAAGGGGGGCGCTTTATGAGAGAAGCAAGCATTAAGAGAAAAACAAAAGAAACTGATATAGAGCTTAGCATAAACCTTGATGGTACGGGAAAGTGTTCGGTGGATACGGGCATAGGTTTCTTAGATCATATGCTTGAGGGATTTGCGAAGCATGGTTTTTTTGACCTTGAAGTGAAAGTAAAGGGTGATCTTAATGTGGACGGTCATCATACCGTAGAGGATACGGGTATAGTTCTTGGACAGGCCTTAAAAGAGGCTGTCGGAGACAAGGAAGGAATGAAGCGCTTCGGTTTTTTCATACTGCCCATGGATGATGCTCTCATACTTTCGGCAGTTGATTTTTGCGGAAGGCCTTATCTTGGTTTTGATCTTTCCATACCGGCTGAAACGCTGGGGGATTTTGAAACGGAACTCGTAAGGGAATTCTTTTATGCCGTTTCTTATTCGGCAGAGATGAACCTTCACTTAAAGCAGCTTGACGGCATAAACTCGCATCATATCATTGAGGCTGCATTCAAGGCTTTTGCAAAGGCCTGTGATGAAGCTACAAAGAAAGATGACAGGATTAGCGGAGTCTTAAGCACCAAGGGGAAACTGTAATGGACGAAAAGAAATTATATGCTTCGATACGTCTTTTTGACGGAAAGGCAGTATCCGGTGATCATGAAGGAAAGGTCATATCGGATACGCCGGAGGAACTTGCGACTTTTTATTCGGACAATAATGCGGACGGTATCATTGTATTTGATCTTTCAAAAGAGGATGCAGAGCATGAGAAAAATCTCGCTGCCCTTAAAAAGATAGCTTCCGCATCGGAGGTTCCTGTTCTTGGAACGGGAAATATAAAGCGTTTTGAAGATGTAAAAAAGATCATATATACCGGCGCCATGGGTGCTGTACTTGATCTGGACAGGGATGCGAATGCCGATATCATGGAGGAAGTTTCCAAGCGTTTCGGGAAGGATAAGATCTTTGTCAGCGCTTCGGATCCTGCTGAATTTAAGAAAAGGGAAGGCGTGGGAGAGTATGCTCATGCGGCGTTTCTTATAAGCAGGGGTGATGAATTCGACGAAAAGGAAAGCTACAAGGCACTTTTGGATTCACCGGTTCCCGTATATGTGCCCATGCCGGATGCAGTCCCCACGTGGATAGCAGATCTTTTGAAAAAAGATAATATAGCCGGCTTCTATGGGGCAAAGATCAATGCTGCTGCGGAGAGGCTCATGGGGATGAAGAGCTTTTTTGCGGAGCAGGGCATCAGGGTTAACGGCTTTGATGCAGCTTTAAGTTTTTCTGATCTGAAAAAGGACGTTAACGGTCTGGTGCCTGTGGTAGTGCAGGACTACAGGACAAAGGAAGTCCTGATGGTAGCGTATATGGATGAGGAAGCTTTTAATGCGACCATAAAGACCGGACGCATGACCTATCATTCAAGGAGCAGAAATGCAAGATGGGTAAAGGGCGAGACCAGCGGTCATTTCCAGTATTTAAAGAGTCTTACGGCAGACTGCGACAAGGATACCCTGCTTGCGAAGGTGAGTCAGACAGGCGTTGCCTGCCACACAGGAAGTAGGAGCTGCTTCTTTAATGAGATCGTTAAGAAGGAATATATCGATAAGGATCCTTCAAAGGTTTTAAGCGATGTTTATGATGTCATCCTTGACAGAAAGGAAAATCCCAAGGAGGGCTCATATACAAATTATCTCTTCGATAAGGGTATTGATAAGATACTTAAGAAAGTGGGCGAGGAATGCACTGAGATAGTCATTGCCGCAAAGAATCCGGATAAGGAAGAGATAAAATACGAGATATCCGATTTTCTTTATCATTGTATGGTCCTCATGGTGGAAAAGGGTGTTACCTGGGAAGAGATAATGAAAGATCTGGCTGCAAGATGAGATTCGAAGACAGAAAAACTGCATTGCCGGATGAAGTGCTCATGAGAGTGGACAAGCCTTCCAGATATACCGGAGGTGAGCCCGGCAGCGTGATGAAAGATGATAAGGATATACGCTGCCGTTTTGTTATGTGCTTTCCCGATGTATATGAGATAGGAATGAGCCATCTGGGAATACAGATCCTTTACGGTCTGCTCAATTCTTATGAGGATGTATGGTGTGAGAGGCTTTACAGCCCATGGACGGATCTTGATAAGATAATGCGGGAGGAAAAGCTCCCGCTTTTTTCACTGGAAAGCGGAAGGCCGGTTAAAGAGGCGGATTTTCTGGGTATCACACTGCAGTATGAGATGTGCTATACAAACATACTTCAGGTGCTTGATCTTTCGGGCATCCCTTTTTATTCAAAAGACAGAACGGATGATGATCCCATAGTCATAGGCGGCGGTCCCTGCGTATATAATCCCGAACCTATTGCCGCTTTTTTTGATATGTTTTATATAGGTGAGGGTGAGGTTGTATACAGAAGACTCATAGATCTTTACGAAAAATGCAGGGATGAGGGCGTATCCAGGCAGGATTTTCTTCATGAGGCGGCAAAGGTTCCCGGAATATATGTGCCTTCCATGTATGATGTATCCTACGATGAAAACGGGCGTTTTAAGTCGATGACGCCTTTGTTTGATGATGTTCCGGCAAGGATAAGAAAACAGCTGGTAAAGGATCTGGACAGCTCTTTCTACCCGCTTTATCCGGTTGTGCCTTTTATAAGAGCTACCCAGGACAGGGCGGTCATAGAAGTACAGAGAGGATGTATCAGAGGCTGCCGCTTCTGTCAGGCGGGGCAGATATATAAGCCCATCCGTGAAAGAAGCGTCGATACATTGGAATATCAGGCAAGGGAGATACTGAAAAATACCGGATACGAAGAGCTGTCCTTAAGCTCTCTTTCCACCAGCGATCATACGGGGCTTAAGAGGCTGCTTGAATATCTGATAGGATATTGTGATGAAAAAAAGATCAATATTTCCCTGCCTTCGCTCCGCATTGATGCCTTTTCCCTTGATGTTATGGATAAGGTTCAGGACGTAAAGAAAAATTCGCTTACCTTTGCGCCCGAGGCCGGAAGCCAGCGCATGAGAAATGTTATAAATAAAGGACTTACCGTGCAGGATATACTTGGCGGTTCGGAAATGGCTTTTAAGGGCGGCTGGAATAAAGTAAAGCTTTATTTCATGCTGGGACTTCCTTTTGAAGAGGATGAGGACTGCAGGGCTATAGCAGAGCTTTGCAACGAGATCGCAAAGGTTTATTTTGATACGGTTCCGAAAGAGGAAAGACACGGATCGGTACAGATCACGGCAAGCTCATCCTTCTTTGTACCCAAGCCTTTTACCGCTTTCCAGTGGGCGCGAATGAACAGGCCTGAAGAATTTGAGGAGAAGGCAAAACTTACAAAGAGGGCTGTAAGGGAACAGTTAAACCAGAAGCGCATATCATATCATTACCATGACAGCGGGACCACGATAATAGAGGGCATTTTTGCAAGAGGTGACAGAAAAGTGGCACCGGCTATAGTATATGCTTATGAACACGGAGCATTATTCGATGCCTGGACAGAGACTTTTTCCTACGAGAACTGGATAAAGGCTTTTAATGAAACGGGTGTTGATTATGAAGATTATATTTTCAGGCTGCGTGATGATAATGAGCCTTTCCCCTGGGATTTCATAGACTGCGGAGTGAACAGGCAGTATCTGTTAAATGAATGGCACAGGGCAGCAGAAGCTGCAGTGACGCCAAACTGCAGGGATAAATGTGCAGGCTGCGGCGCGGCATCGTACGGCTGCGGCATATGTGTTGAGAAACGTTAATGGTGTATCATGAGTGAGCGTGTAAGGATCAGATTTAAAAGACAGGGACCCATGAGATATCTGGGGCATCTGGATATGATGAGATACTTTCAGAAAGCCGTGCTTAAGGCAGGGCTTGATGTGAAATATACGGAAGGCTATCATCCACATCAGATAATGGCTTTTGCTTATCCTCTGGCCGTGGGTATGGAAACTTACGGTGACTACGCCGATATTGAATTTAATACGGTTAACGATCCGGAAGAGATAGTAAAAAAGCTTAACGGGGTAATGCGTGAAGGTACATATGCGACAGGCGCTGTTCTTCTTCCCGAAAAAGCATTAAATGCAATGGCTGCCGTGGAGGCTGCGGATTATGAGGTCATATATGATATTCCGGGATGCAGCTGTGAGGAAGTAAAAGAAGCATCAAAAAGAGCTGTTGAAACACTCCTTTCGTCAGAGTCGGTCACAGCCGGAAAATCGGGAAAAAATATCAGGGAAGGTATATTGTTTGCGGATGTATCATTCACGGAAGGTGAAAACAGGCTGATATTAAAGCTTTTGAGCGGATCGAAATTAAATGCCAGGCCTGCAGATGTTTTTAATGCTTTTGCAGAGGCTTTTGGAGAAAGAAAAGCGGTATCAAGGCTTATCAGAAGGCTCGAGATCTACGGTAAAAATGAACAGGGAGAGCTTGTGCCGCTTGGATCTGAGGGTGTGCTTTAAAAATGATAAGACCGGCAGACAACGGGACAGATAAAAAAACAGAGATGAAGACAGGCAACATGAGGGTGCTTGCTTTCCGTGAAAAAAACGGGAGCAGGACTCTCATTTTTGTTCTTGATAAAGGAAAGATCACGAACCTTTACTGCGAGGATACAAGGGGCGCCGCGGTAGGGGATATTTATCTTGCAAGGGTACTGAATACGCTTCCTGATATACAGGCAGCTTTTCTTGATGCCGGACTTGATGACAGTGTTTTTATAAATACGGACAGAAAGGATTTTCCGCTTGCAGACAGGGTATATGACGGAAGATTAAGGCCGGGGGATATCTTTCCGGTAAAGATAAGACAGCTTCCCAAGGGCAGCAAGAAGGCAAAGGTGATCGCTGCGGATATCCCGGCAGAAGAATATGAGCATAAAACAGCTCCATGCCTTTTGCATAGGGCGGCGGGAATTTTTGAACAATGTCTTAAAAGGGTTATTGCCACGGAAGGTGCCTGCTTTTATACGGATGATAAGGGATTGTATGAAGATGCAATTGAAGTAATGAAGGGGGCAGAGGCCGGGAAGGGACAGATCCAGGAAAAGATAAGGCTTTATGAGGATGAGGATATTTCGCTTGTCACACTTTTTGATTTAAGAAAAAAAACGGGCAACCTGCTCTCGAGACGCGTAAAGCTTAAGTGCGGAGGGGAACTGGTCTTTGATGAAACCGAGGCTTTAAATGTAATAGATGTAAACAGCGCTTCTTTTGAAAAAGGGGGGAGGGATACTATCCTTAAACTCAATACAGAGGCCGTATGGGAGGCTGCTTATCATATATCCGCAAGAAGTCTTTCGGGAATGATAATCATAGACCTTGTAAATATGGATGACTCCGAAAGTGAAAAGATATTGCTTGAAGAACTAAAGACTGCACTGTCGCTTAACTGCCCGGGTGCCGAGGCCTTAGATATAACAAAAATGGGGCTTGCAGAGATCAGAGTGCCGGGAGGAAAACAAAAGATATCTTCTTTCAGGACTGTTATCGATAATACAATATTGATGTGATTAAAAAAAATCCCCCTTATTTTCCTCATAAAAATAAAAAAATATGACATCAAATCCGTAAAGCCTTGATTTATGGGCGTTTCGCGGTTTGAAATTTTAAGGACACGCTGATATAGTTCATGGTGAGGGTATCCGGAGGCGTTTGACGGATACGGATAACAGCATTAAAGGATCAATAACAGGAGGGTTTTAAGCATGGCAGTAGAAGTTTATCAATGTAACTGGGGAAGTTCACTTAAAAGCTTTCTTTCGGCAAAGAGCCAGGAAAAGCTTTTTCTGCAGATCGATGACACAAAGCCGGATGGCGTAAAGGTCAGCGGTAAGGGTTATATCTGCAATGAAGACGGTAAGAATGAGTACGTTTCCCAGTACGATTATCCCGCAAAGGATATCAGGGACGTAAAGAAGGGTGAATTTCAGGGAGCTGATGCCCTCATTCTCATAACAAAGCTTCAGACTCTTTACGGGGCAAAGAAGACCCAGACCATACTTCCCGGACTTAAGGATATGAACAAGGCTATAGACAGGCTTATGGAAGTTTCCAAGGCAGCGGGCGGAATGAGCAATGACGCACAGGCTGCAGCAGCAAAGCCTGCATCGGGAACTCCCGCTCCTGCACCCAAGCCGGCAGCAGGAGGCGCACCTGCGCCCGCACCCAAGCCGGCAGCAACAGCAAAGCCTGCAGCACCTGCACCTGCGCCCGCTCCGAGACCTGCGGCAGCAGCGCCTGCACCTGCACCTGCACCTGCTCCCGCTCAGGCAGCAGCAGATCCTGCAGCAGCGGCAGCACCTGCAGTTCCTCCCGTACCTGCATATACTCCTTCGAGAACAGCTGCGGCAGCTGCGCTTAATTCCGCAGCAGCAAGAGGAACGATACAGGCAAAGCAGAAGCCCGAGGATTACGCTGCAAAGAGACAGAAGCTTGAGATACTCCATGAGTCCGGCATGATAGATGAAGCTGAGTATAAGGATAAGACCTTAAAGCTTATCTGCGAGGAAAGAGGCATGGCAGATTATTACAGCAAGATCAGCCGTGTTATCTCTGCTCACGAGGCAGGAGTTACAAGTGATGCCGAATATGAGACAGACAGGAACAAGCTTGTGGGTGAGGCATTTGATCCCAATGTAAGAGACCTTGCCGTATTTAAGGAAAATGCGGCAAAGCTTCCCATCATCCAGATAAGCGGTATCGTAAGCCCGGCAGAATTCGAATCCGGAAAGCGTACGCTTCTTGACAGCGTTACTTACGATCCCATGGACAGCAATGAGACTTTCCAGTTAAAGCTCCAGAAGCTGCCCATACTCATAGATGCGGAAATGTTAGAGAAGTCCGAGTATGATTCAGATATCGCAGAGCTTAAGAGCATACTTGATCCCTCCATTTCGGATGAGCTTGAAATTCTTGAAATGAAGCTTTCAAGATGGCCGGCAATGGTTGCTGCAGGTGCAGCATCGACCGAGGAATACAAGCAGAAGCAGTCCACATTCATAGCACAGGTAATGGGGCTTCCTGCAGACAGTGAGGCCGCACTTCAGGCAAAGATCGAGCGCGTGGTTATGTTAAGGGATAAGACATGGCTCTCCGATATGGATTTCCACGGCAAGAAGCTTGAAATATTAAAGAGTGTCATCGAGATAGGTGATGTTGTAAAGCGCATGAAGCTTCTTATGGTGGCAAGGGATTGCAAGCTTTCAACTGATGAGGAGTTCGAGACAAAGAAACAGGAAGTTATACGCGATATATTTGCTCCTTACAAGGATATGGATGAATTCAAGGTCAAGGCTAATATGCTCAAGAACATAAGCGAGGCCGGCATCATTTCCCAGGAAGAGTATGATAATTACAAAGAGAAACTTATGGGAATCTGATAAAAGGGGGATGTAGCTTATGGGCAGTATCAAAGATTTCTGTGATATTAAGCAGCTTGAAACATACATGAATTCATGGGCAAAGACCACCGGTCTTGCTGCTGCCGTGACTGATAAAGATGGTGAGAACATAGCTGTATGCGGTATGTCAAAGAATGATTCATCCAGGGTGAAGGATTTTGATCTTCAGCTGGTTATGCCTGACGGAAGTGTTGCCGGGAGACTTACAGGCGGCGCTGTTTCCGGAACGGATGTAAATGACGGAATTAATAAAACTGCGGCAGGAAGTCTTCTTAAAGATATGCTGATGCTGTTTATAAATCTGTCATATGAGCAGGACAAGAGCAGTCATACGATGGAAGATATAAGCAAAGGCGCCGAGGATGCGGCAGGTCTTATTGTCCAGGCGAATAAGGATATAAGTCAGATCAGTTCTTTCTGCAATAAGCAGAAGATACTTGCCCTGAATGCGTCCATAGAGGCTGCCAGAGCCGGTGAACACGGAAGAGGCTTCTCTGTGGTGGCTGAAGAAGTGCAGGGACTTGCGGTAAATATGAGCGCCACAAGCAAGAGCATCTCAGCCACACTTGCAAAGCTTACCGATGCGATCAACATGATGCAGCATGAGTGAGCATTGAAATAACTGCTTTAATTTTTTATAATATATATACCGGATGTCAATTTAAGGCCCCTTGTTTTTGAGCCTACAGTACTTTAAACGGGATTCCTATATTGCCTGTCGGATGTCATGCCCGGATGAATATTCGGGAAGGCAGATGTCAGCGCTGCGGTCACCCACCTAGCCAAACTAGGAGTCAAAGAGAGGGGTTCGGACATCCGGTATTTTTATTCTATGATCATCAGGTATATCATAAAAAAAATCAGGGATATAAAAGATATCATCGATTCTTTTTTATTGGAGCTGCGCGAGTCCAATACATCATCTTATGCGGCGGCTGCAGCTTTTTTTATGTTCCTTTCGGCTGTCCCCATTGTAACATTACTTTGTGGAATACTGACGCTTACCGGTATGAAAACGGATAACCTTTTAAGATTCGGGCAGATGATAGCGGTGCCGGATCATATTACAATGTTTTTGACTCAGATGGTTTCTGAATTTTCAGGGAGTTCTGCAATGACTATATCGGTTTCATCCGTGATAATCATGTGGGCCGCAGGGGAAGGAGTTCTGGCGATACGTTACGGTCTGGATGCTGCAAGAGATTTTACCGAGAAAAAAAGCGTGATCAGCTTAAGAATATCTTCAAGTCTGTATACGATCATTTTTGCCGCCTTTATATTATTTTCCATGGTCATAATGGTTATGGGAGACAAGATAAATGAATTACTGATAAAAGTTATCCCGCATTTTAATATAGTGATCCAGCTCCTGCTTCATTTCCGTTTTTTATTCAGCTGGGTGTTCTCTACCATGCTGTTTGTTTTGATGTATAAGTATCTTCCGGGTAAACGGATAAGACACAGGAAGAATTTCCCGGGGGCCCTGTTCGCATCCGTAGCCTGGTCGGTGGTTTCATGGCTTTATTCGGTATATGTGGATCATTTTAACGGTTTTTCATATTATGGTTCATTTACCGCAGTTGTCATTACACTGTTTTATCTATATATAATCATGTATATAATCTTTATCGGTGAACATATCAATATCATTGCGGAGAAACTGTATACAAAAAAGACCAGACGGGGAAAAGGCAGGGCTTGAAAGTGCAATGGTGTAAATGCTAAAATACTCGGATATGGGGCAGGCGGGAATGATACTGCAGCGCCTTAGGAAAGGAAACAGATATGAACGAACAGCTTGAGAAGATCAAAGAGGATGCTTTTAAGCTTATCAGGGAAAGCGACACGGCAGAAAAATTAAATGATATCAGGGTTGCGTACCTTGGCAAAAAAGGTGAGCTTACAGCCATACTCAAATCAATGAAAGATGTGGCTGCAGAGGACAGACCGAAATTCGGTCAGATGGTCAATGATGCAAGAAGCCAGATAGAGACCATGCTTGAGGAGTCTAAGAGCCGTTTTGAGGCGGCTGCCATGGAGGAAAAGCTTAAGCATGAGGTGATAGATGTTACCCTTCCGGGAAAGGCTCCCGAGATGGGACACAGACACCCCAATACAGTGGCTTTGGAGGAAGTGGAACGTATTTTTACGGGCCTTGGATATGAGGTGGTAAGCGGTCCCGAGATTGAGAAAGATTATTATAATTTCGAGGCTTTAAATATCCCTGCGGACCATCCGGCGAAGGATGAACAGGATACATTTTATATAAACGGTGATATTTTACTGCGCACCCAGACTTCTTCGGTACAGATCCATGAGATGGAAAAGGGAAGGCTTCCCATCAGGATGATAGCACCGGGAAGGGTTTTCAGATCGGATGAGGTAGATGCGACCCATTCACCCTGCTTCCATCAGATCGAGGGACTTGTGGTGGATGAAAAAGTTACCTTTGCGGATCTTAAAGGTACCCTTGATTCATTTGCAAAACAGCTTTTCGGAGAAGAGACAAAGGTTAAGTTCAGACCCCATCATTTCCCTTTTACCGAACCTTCCGCTGAGATGGATGTAAGCTGCTTCAAGTGCGGTGGAAAGGGATGCAGGTTCTGCAAGGGATCCGGATGGATAGAGATATTGGGCTGCGGCATGGTTCATCCTCATGTGCTTGAGCTTCGCGGCATTGATCCGGAAAAATATGTGGGCTTTGCATTCGGCGTCGGACTTGAACGTATAGCACTTCTTAAATACGAGATAGATGATATGCGTCTTATGTATGAAAATGATGTGAGATTTTTATCACAGTTCTGACAGCATAAATAAAAAAGGATCAAGAGGTAGATATGGATACATCACTTAACTGGATAAAGGCATATGTTCCGGGGCTTGAATGCACGGATGAAGAATATTTTGACAGGATGACGCTTACCGGTACCAAGGTTGAAGGATTTAAGCGCCCTGATAAGAATCTTGAAAAAATAGTTGTAGGGAAGATACTTTCCATCGAAAAGCATCCCGATGCGGATAAGCTTATCGTGTGCAGGGTGTCGGTGGGAAATGAGGAATTACAGATCGTTACGGGCGCTCCCAATGTGAACGTGGGAGATCTGGTACCTGTCGTGCTTGACGGCGGAAAGGTTGCAGGCGGTCATGACGGCGGTCCGCTTCCTGAGGACGGTATAAAGATAAAGAGCGGCAAGCTCCGCGGAGTTGATTCTTTCGGTATGATGTGCGCTATTGAAGAGCTTGGGTCTGACAGGAATCTTTATCCCGAAGCTCCCGAAAACGGCGTGTATATTTTCCCCGAAGGCAGCGCAGAACCCGGAGATGATGCAATAGAGCTTTTGGGACTTCATGATACGATATTTGAGTACGAGATCACATCGAACAGGGTTGACTGTTATTCAGTGTTAGGTATTGCAAGAGAGGCTGCGGCAACTTTTGACAGGCCTTTTGTTCCTCCGGTGGTGAAGGAAACAGGAAATGATGAGGATGTTAATTCCTTTGTAAAAGTTGAGATTAAGGATACGGATCTCTGCAGCAGATACTGTGCGAGAGCCGTAAAGAATATAAGGCTAGGGGAGAGTCCTGCATGGCTGCGCCACAGACTGGCATCAGCCGGAGTGCGCCCCATAAATAATATTGTTGATATCACAAATTATGTGATGCTCGAATACGGCCAGCCTATGCATGCATATGATATGGACAAGCTTGCAGGCTCAAGGATAGTGGTAAAAAGAGCTGAAGACGGGGAGAGCTTTGTGACTCTTGACGGAGCAGAGCGTAAGCTTGATAAAGATGTGCTCATGATCTGCGATGGTGAAAAGGAAGTGGGCATTGCCGGTATAATGGGCGGTGAGAATTCCATGATCACCGATGACGTTAAGAATATGCTCTTCGAGGCTGCTACTTTTAACGGCGCAAATATAAGAAAATCGGCAAAACGTCTGGGACTTCGCACGGATGCTTCCGGTATATTCGAAAAGGGACTGGATCCCGCAAATGCAGAGGCAGCTATAAACAGGGCCTGTGCTCTTATTGAGGAGCTTGATGCGGGCGATGTTGTGGGAGGCATGGTCGATGCAGGCCTTCCCATAAAGGAAGAAACAAAGATCGAATTTAAGCCTGATAAATATAATAAGCTTTTAGGTACGGATATATCAGCTGAGGATATGCTCGCTATCTTTAAAAAGCTTGAGATAGCCTATGATGATAAGAGCGGCATGCTCGTCATCCCTTCTTTCAGACAGGATCTTAAGGGACAGGCTGATATTGCCGAAGAGGTGGCGAGGTTCTTTGGATATGACAAGATACCTCTTACCCTGCCTTCGGGAGAAGGAATGGAGGGAAGGCTGTCTTATCCCATGAGGATAGAAGCTATAGCCAGGGATTCGGCGGAACGCTGCGGATTTTCACAGGCTTATGAATATTCTTTTGAAAGTCCTAAAGTGTTTGACAAGCTGCTGATCCCTGAGGGAGATGCGCTAAGAGCTGCGATCACCATATCAAATCCCTTAGGTGAAGATTTCTCCATAATGAGGACTACATCCGTTAACGGCATGCTTACGGCGCTTTCACTTAATTTTAACAGGAGAAATAAGGATGTTAAGCTCTATGAGCTCGGAAACATCTACATTCCGCATGCACTTCCGCTTACGGAACTTCCCGACGAGAGAATGCAGTTTACGCTTGGCTTCTATGGTAAGGGTGATTTTTACAGTATGAAGGGGGCTGTGGAGGTTTTCCTAAAAGCTTCCGGTATGAAAGATGAGCCTGAATATGATGCTTCCGTAGATGCACCGTTCCTGCACCCGGGCAGAAAGGCTTCAGTTATATACAAAGGAGAGAAGATAGGATTCCTTGGCGAGGTTCATCCTCTGGTCGCAAAGAATTACGGGATAAAGGACAGGGTTTATCTTGCAGTGCTTGATATGCCGGTTATCGTTCCGCTTACAAGCTTTGATATGAAGTATGAAGGCATCGCGAAATTCCCTGCAGTAACAAGGGATATATCAATGGTCGCAAAGAAAGAGACCACTGCCGGAAGCATTGAGAAGATGATAAGGCAAAGAGGCGGAAAGATACTTGAGAGTGTGAAGCTTTTTGATATCTATGAAGGTGATCAGGTGAAGGAGGGATACAAGTCCATAGCATATTCACTTTCCTTCAGGGATATGGAAAAGACTCTTTCCGATGAGGAAGTGGGTACTGCCATGAAGAAGATATTAAACGGTCTTCAGAGCATGGATATTGAGCTCAGATCGTAATGGAGGATTAAGATGGCTGCAGAGATCAGAAAGGATATGCTGATACCGGAAGTTCTTGCTGTAAATCCGTATATCTCAAATATACTTATGGGACAGGGAATGCACTGTATAAGCTGTTTTGCGGCTTCCGGAGAGACTCTTGAAGAGGCTATGTATGTCCATGGCTTTAATTCGGAGGATGTGGATGTTTTGGTTGCGGACTTAAATGACTTCTTAAAACAGCAGGAGGAATTTGAAAAGGAAAGCGACGAAGAAGCAAGGAAAGCGGCGGGAGCAGTCTGATAAATGGAAAGATTTGAGCTTATAGCGCCGTGCCATTTCGGGCTTGAGGCCGTGCTTAAAAGAGAGATAACGGATCTTGGATATGATGTTACCTCCGTGGAAGACGGAAGGGTGACCTTTGCCGGCGATAAGGAGGCTGTGGCCAGGATCAATGTTTTTTCCCGCACGGCAGAGCGTATACTCATAAAGCTCGGAAGTTTCCATGCAGAGACATTTGAAGAGCTTTTTCAGGGGACGAAGGCACTTCCCGTTGAAGAATGGGTGCCACCTGACGGAAGGTTTTATGTGGCGAAGGCCGCCAGTGTAAAGAGTAAGCTTTTTTCACCCTCGGATATACAGAGCATTATGAAGAAAGCCATGGTAGAGCGCCTTAAGGGGATCTATCACATAGAATGGTTTGAGGAAAGCGGAAAGGATTATCCTTTCCGTGTGTTCATAAAGAATGATGAAGTGACGGTGGGGCTTGATACTACCGGGGAATCGCTTCACAAAAGAGGATACAGGAAGCTTACGGCAAAAGCTCCCATAGCGGAGAATCTTGCTGCGGCACTTCTGATGCTCACCCCGTGGAAGAAGGACAGGATACTTGTTGACCCCTTTTGCGGCAGCGGTACATTTCCCATAGAAGCTGCTCTTATGGCTGCAGGCGTGGCTCCCGGAATGTCAAGAAGTTTTACGGCGGAGGGATGGGGAGCCATGGACGGCGGATATTTTAAGGACGCAAAGGAAGAGGCTGCAGATCTTGCAGATTTTAACGTCCGTCCCGATATACAGGGATATGATATTGATCCGGAAATGATACGTATCTCAAGGGAAAATGCAAAGCTTGCGGGTGTTTTGGATATGATACATTTCCAGGTCCGCCCCGTTGCGGAACTCTCCCATGCAAAGAAGTATGGTTTTATCGTGACAAATCCGCCTTACGGTGAGAGGATCTCCGATAAAGATGAGATAGAAGGGATATACAGGACACTTGGGGAACGCTACAGGGCTCTGGATTCCTGGTCAATGTACTTAATAAGCTCAGCTGCCGATGCGGAGCGCTATATTGGGAAAAAGGCTGACAAAAACAGAAAGATATACAATGGTATGCTTAAGACCTATTTCTATCAGTATATGGGTCCGAAGCCTGTAAAGAAGGTTAAGATATGATATTTGCGACTACAAATAAGGATAAAGTATCCGAATTAAAAAAAATACTTGAACTTTCGGATGATGAAGCTCTTACCCTTAAAGATATAGGTTTTGATACAGAGGTTGATGAAAACGGAGAAACTTTTGCTGATAATGCCCTTATAAAGGCTGAGGCCGTTGCTTCATTCATCCTGAAGGAAAAGGCAGAGTTTGCCGGTCATATAATCCTTGCCGATGATTCCGGACTGTGCATTGATTTTTATGACGGCGCTCCGGGGATCCATTCCCACAGATGGCTTGGCGGAAGGACATACAGGCAGGCTATGGAAGATATCATCCTTGAGATGAAGGATGTTCCGGATGAGAAAAGGGGAGCACGTTTTGCATGCTCAATAGCTGCGCTTAAATATGACAGTTTAAGCGGTAAATGGGAAAAGCTTTCCGTTACCGAAAACTGTGAGGGTATCATCGGAAGAAAAATTGAGGGTGAAAACGGCTTTGGCTATGATCCTTTCTTTTTTGTTCCTGAATACGGCTGCACGACTGCCGTAATGAGTCCCGAGCAGAAAAATGAGATCAGCCACAGGGGAAAAGCTGCCCGCAGCATGTGCAGAATGATGAAGGAGGCCGGCTGGTTAAATTAAGGCATCGAGGTGTGGCCCAGTTTGGTGGGGCGCCTGGTTTGGGACCAGGAGGCCGCAGGTTCGAATCCTGTCACCTCGATTTTTAAAAAATGATGCTTGACAAATATAATTTATGGTGAGATAATAAGCATCGTTGTGCGGGTGTAGTTCAATGGTAGAATGTCAGCCTTCCAAGCTGAATACGGGGGTCCGATTCCCCTCACCCGCTTTAAGATCTCAGAGGTTGCTCTGAGGTCTTTTTGCTTTTATGGATATTACGCCGGATTTTCATAAAAAAGAATTGATGCCGTATTCTTTAAAATTTCCCCTTGCACGGGGAGTGAATTAATGATAAAATCGTCACGTTGCGAAAAAACATGTGCGGAAATACCGTAAGGTGGCACGCCGGAAGAGGCGGAGCGTTGATCGCACAGAAGAAAAACCTTAAACGGAGGAAAGAAAATGAGTGTTATTTCAATGAAACAGCTGCTTGAAGCAGGCGTCCACTTCGGACATCAGACCAGACGCTGGAATCCTAAGATGAAGCCTTATATCTTCACCGAGAGGAACGGCATCCACATCATCGATCTTCAGAAGACTGTTGGAATGATCGACAATGCATACAATGCGATATCTGATATCGCAGCACAGGGCGGAAGCATTCTTTTTGTAGGAACAAAGAAGCAGGCTCAGGATGCAGTTAAGGAAGAAGCAGCAAGATGCGGAATGTATTATGTAAGTGAGAGATGGTTAGGCGGAATGCTCACCAATTTCAAGACCATCCAGACACGTATCAAGCGTCTTAACGAGATCGTTAAGATGAGCGAGGATGGAACTTTTGATGTTCTTCCCAAGAAGGAAGTTATAGAGATCAGAAAAGAGTGGGATAAGCTTGAAAAAAATATCGGCGGTATCAAGACCATGGAGCGTATTCCCGATGCTATATTTGTTGTAGATCCCAAGAAAGAGCATCTTTGCATAAAGGAGGCTCATTCACTCGGAATCACTGTTTTCGGTATCTCTGATACCAACTGTGATCCTGAAGAGCTTGATTATGTTATCCCCGGCAATGATGATGCCATCAGAGCAGTAAAGCTTATCGTTTCCAAGATGGCTGATGCTGTTATAGAAGGCAGACAGGGCGAGGAGTTTGTAAGCCCCGAGGAAGCAGAGAGCGCTGCAGCTGAGGAAGCACAGGCAGAAGCGGGAGAGGTTTAATTCCTCCACATTAGGAACCGATGTTGAATGTGCCGCTTAAGAAGCGGCATATTCTTTGTTAAAGATAAAGAAAGGAATAAGGAAATGGCTATTACAGCAGCTCAGGTAAAAGAACTCAGAGAAAAGACCGGCGCAGGCATGATGGAGTGCAAGAAGGCGCTTACGGAAAAAGATGGAGATATGGATGCAGCAGAGCAGTGGCTCAAAGAGCATGGTGCCGTTAAGGCTGCAAAGAAGGCAAACAGGATAGCGGCAGAAGGTCTTTGCTGTGTATCCGTAGCAGCAGATAATAAGAGCGCTGCGGTTGTGGAAGTTAATTCCGAGACCGATTTCGTTGCAAAGAATGAGAAGTTCCAGGCATATGTTAAGAAGGTGGCTGATCAGGCTCTTGCCGGAAACGCATCCGATCTTGAGGGCTTCCTTGCAGAGGCTGACAGTGAGGATCCTTCAAAGACAGTTAAGGATACTCTTACCGATATGATCGCTGTTATCGGAGAGAAGCTTGATATCAGAAGATTCAAGAAAGTTGTTACTGACGGAACAGTGGTTTCCTATGTACATGGCGGCGGAAAGATCGCTGTTATCGTTGAGGGTGAAGGCGCAGAAGGAGATGCAGTTAAAGAGGCACTTACCAATGTGGCTATGCAGGTTGCTGCAATGACTCCCCAGTATGTTTCACAGGAAGATATCTCTGAGGCAGAGAGGGTACAGATGAGGGATACAGTGCTTGAAAGCTCATTAAACGATCCTTTCTCACTTCCCAAGCCCATACTTCAGAAGTATCTTGATAAGGCAGTAAATGAGAAGGTATGGAGCGATGCTGATATCGCAGCATACAATGAGCAGAAGAACAACAAGTTCCTTGTAAACTTTATATCCGATGAGGGTAAGGCTAAGCTTGCAGGTCTGTGTGTTGCCGATAAGGCTGCTATCGCAGGCGAGAAGATCTTCTCCGGAGCTGTTGACGGACGTGTTTCAAAGCAGATGAAGGAAATCTGCCTCCTTGAGCAGGTTTATGTAAAGGCTGCAGACGGAAAGCAGTCCGTAAAGCAGTATCTCCAGAGCGTTGATGCCGGACTTAAGGTAAAGAGTTTTATCCGTTTCGAGACCGGTGAGGGTATGGAGAAGAAGAGCGAGAACTTCGCGGAGGAAGTTGCAAAGCAGATGCAGTAATCCGATATACATCTGATATTAAACCGCAGGTATATCTGCCTGCGGTTTTTTTTGCCACATGTGAGCTTAAGAACAGAGCTTCACTAAGGTTAACAACCGGTGATGTTACGTAATCTTGACACTTTTTATCAACATACTAAAATAGCACTATGCGTCCTGAAGAGCTTGAGGAAAAAAAGAATAAAAGAAAACGTATAGCTAAGATCAAGACTTTCATGATCTGTTTTTTCATGTTCTTTCTTATTGTGCCTTCAGTCATTTCCGTTATAGCATTGATAAGGATGGAGAGGCTTGAAAAAAGTATTCTGGAAACAAGGAATATGATCGAGGATATTTCCGTCCGTCTTGATAATGCCGGCATAAAGGAGACCGCATCTGCAGCTGATCCCGATGTATCCGTTGTAAAGAATGAGGTATTTCTCTCCTCCGGTGAAGATTACGGGACATTAAGCAACAGCAGACCCAAAACAGTATCAAAAAAGGTATATCTTACCTTTGATGACGGCCCCAGTTCCAATACGGAAAGGATACTTGATATCCTTGATACATATGATGTTAAGGCTACTTTTTTTGTGAACGGGCATGAAAAGTATGATGAGGAACTAAAGAAGATAGCCGAGGCCGGACACAGCATAGGGATGCATTCATGGTCCCACGATTATTCCGATGTATATGCGGATCTTGACAGCTTTGCAGATGATCTTGACAGGATACACAGTCACATACTTGAGGTGACGGGAGTGGACAGTACATATTACCGTTTTCCGGGGGGAAGCAGTAACTGTCATACTATGGATGTTTATGAATGCATATCATATCTTGATGCAAAGGATATAAGCTATTTTGACTGGAATGTTTCTGCTGCGGATGCTGTTTCGGGGACAAAGAGCGCTGCGCAGATAGCGGATACGGTTATAAAAGGTATTGAGAAGGAAGAGGGAGAGTGCGTGATCGTGCTGATGCACGATGCTGCAGGCAGAGGGACCACGGTGGATGCTCTTCCCGGGATAATAGAAGCGGTTATGTCGATGGAGGGAGCGGAGCTTCTTCCGATCTCCGGGACCACGGAAGAAATACATTTCAGATAAGGAGTAATACAGCAGGATGGGCTTTTTTCAGAATCTTAAATCAGATCTTTCGGATGCAATGAATGAACTTAAGGATGATGCTCTCTTAGATGATACGGATGTATCGGGGGATGGTGATTTTCCCGATCTTCTGGCAGAGTTTGACGGAGAAGAAGACGAATTTACGGATGAAACGGATACCGAAGAAGTATATGAGGATCCGGAAGATGATGATACAAAAGATGCATCGGCAAAGCTTGATGATCTGGAAGCTTTTCTTAAGGCAGAGCTTGCAGGCACAGACGGTGAAGCAGGAGAACTGCCTGATTTTTCGGATGCTGAAGAAGATGAAACGGCAGATGAGGATTTCGAAGCAAAGGGAGAGGATATAGGTAATTTTGATCTTAATGCCATGCTTGAATCCATACAGGGAGAACTTAATTCCGAAAAGGAAGATATAGGAACTCTTCCTGAAATTAAGGAAGAAACAAACGAGGGATCCAAAGAGGAATCTAAGGAAGATGAGGAAACAGAAAGTGAAATCCATCACGGTGATCCTTCCGCAGATGAAGTGACAGAAGAGACTGTGATCAGGGAAGAAGCCGGTACTTCAGACCTGACAGACCTCGATTCCGAAGCTGCAATGGAAGCTGCTTTAAAGGCGGCAGAAGAAGCTTTTAAGGGCACGGAGACGGTTAAGGATGCCGGTGAGGAAGCAGATCCCGGTGTTTCTGTAAATGAGGCTTTAACAGTTTCGAAAGATCCTGAGACTGCAGACAGTGAAAAGCCTGCGGATAATGATGCGGAACAGCTTGCGGGACAGATGTCCATAGAACAGCTTATAGGCATTTCGGATACGGATGATAAGAAGAAAAAACCTGTATCAAGGAAGAAGAATACCGTAAAGAAGGCTGTTACCAAAAAAGAAACAAAGCCTGAGGAAGCGGCTCTTTCTGCAGAGCTTGAAAGGCTGCTTTCCGAGCGTACGCTTTCGGATGAAACGGCACGTTTTTCGGAAGGTGTTAAGATAAACGGAAATATAATATCGGACGGTAATCTCGAGCTTGCAGGTGTTGTTACCGGCAATATAGATATACTTGGAAAGCTTAATATATCCGGTACGGTAAACGGAATCACCAAAGCCGGTGAGATATATGCAGAGGGCGCAGAGATGAACGGAGATATCATCTGCGGCGGAAGCGTAAAGATCGGAAAAGGTGCTGTGATAATAGGCGATATGTGTGGTACCTCCGCAGTTATAGCCGGAGCCATCAAGGGCAATATAGATGTGCGTGGTCCGGTGATACTTGCAGATACCGCTATCGTGCTTGGAAATATCAAATCTGCGTCCGTGCAGATAAGCTCAGGCGCTGCTGTTGAGGGAATGTGTTCCCAGGTATATGCCGAGGTTTCACCGGAGGATTTCTTCAAAGCGCAGTCTTTATCTTAACAGCTTTAAAAATATAAGGAGATAATATGTCACGTATATTGCTTAAATTGAGCGGAGAAGCGCTGTCAAAGGACGGAAAATATGATGATGGCGTGATAAAGGGTATAGCCGCCCAGGTAAAGAACCTTACAGAGAATGGTACTGAGATCGGGATAGTGATTGGCGGCGGTAATTACTGGCGCGGCCGCAGCAGTGAAAATATAGACCGGACAAAAGCTGACCAGATAGGGATGCTTGCCACGGTGATGAACTGCATATATGTTTCCGAGATATTCAGGCTTTCCGGTATTGATACGGAAATATTCACTCCCTTTGCCTGCTCATCTTTTACAAATCTTTTTTCAAAGGATGAGGCGTTAAAGGCAATGAAGGCCGGGAAGGCCGTATTCTTTGCCGGGGGAACAGGACATCCTTTCTTCTCAACGGATACGGGAGTTGTCTTAAGGGCAGCCGAGACCGGTGCAGATGCCATATATCTGGCCAAGGCCGTGGACGGAGTATATGATTCCGATCCGAAGACAAATCCGGATGCCGTGAAATATGACGAGATAAGCATTGATGATGTGATATCCGGAAATCTGCAGGTTGTGGATATGACAGCTTCGATACTGGCAAGGGACAGAAAGATCCCCATGTTTGTATTTGACCTTACGGAAAAGGACAGTATAATAAAAGCCGTGAGCGGAGATTTTTCCGGAACAAAGATAACCGTATAATATAAAAAACATGACAGATGAGGTAAAGCTATGGATGACAGATTAAAAGAAATGAATGAGAAAATGCAGAAGGCTGTGGATTTCCTTAGGTCAGACCTTTCTACGGTAAGGGCAGGAAGAGCAAATCCGCATGTCCTTGATAAGATAAGGGTTGATTATTACGGAACGCCCACACCTCTTGCACAGGTCGGTAATATAACCGTTCCCGAGCCCAGAATGGTCCAGATAGCGCCCTGGGAGAAGAATCTGATAAAGGAAATAGAAAAAGCCATAATGGCATCTGATATAGGCATCACTCCTTCAAATGACGGGGCTGTTATAAGGCTTGTTTTCCCCGAACTTACAGAGGAACGCCGTAAGGATCTTGTGAAGGATGTAAAGAAAAAGGGAGAGGATGCAAAGGTTGCCGTAAGGAATATCAGAAGAGACGGCAATGATGCATTTAAGAAGCTCGCAAAGACAGAGATCTCAGAGGATGAGATAAAGGATCTTACCGATGAACTGCAGAAGATGACTGATAATTTCATCAAGGATATCGATACTGCGGTTGATGAGAAATCCAAAGACATAATGAAGGTTTGAGTATCCTATGGGAAGCGTGCCTAAACATATCGCGGTAATACTCGACGGCAACGGCAGATGGGCGAAAAAAAGGGGAATGCCCCGGAATTTCGGCCATCTCAAGGGTGCTGAGCGTGTTGAGGAAATGTGCCATGTGATGGCAGATAAGGGAGTGGAATATTTTACGGTATATGCCTTTTCGACCGAAAACTGGTCGAGGCCGGCGGATGAGGTTTCCGCTCTTATGAAGCTCCTTAAGGATTATTTAAAAAAGAGTATTAAGATGGCTACCGAGAATGATCTTTGCGTAAGGGTGATAGGAGATAAGTCGGGCTTAAGCGCAGAGCTTCAGGAAAGCATAAGGCAGCTTGAAGAAGTTTCAAAGGATAATAAAAAGCTTAAATTTACAATAGCTCTTAATTACGGCGGAAGAGACGAGATAGTGAGGGCTGTTAAAAAGCTTTCCGATTCGGGGGTGGCCCCGGGCGATATAAATGCTGCATTGATAGAAGAAAATCTTGATACATGGCCTTATCCGGACCCGGATCTGCTCATACGTACCAGCGGTGAGCAGAGGTTATCGAATTTCCTTCTCTGGCAGTGCGCATATTCTGAATTTTATTTTACTGATACGGCCTGGCCGGATTTTGACGAAAAAGAACTTGATAAGGCTTTGGAAGCCTATGCGGCAAGAAACCGCAGGTTCGGCGGCGTATAATGTTTTGGAGGTTTTTTTGAAGACCAGGGTTATAAGCGGCGTAGCTGTCGTGGCGATCATACTTGCCGTTATCTGGCCGGGAGGAATTGTTTCGGCATTAGGGATAGCAGCTATATCTTCAATAGGTTTTGTAGAGTTTACAAATGCTCTCGGAATAAACAGCAAAGAAAACAAACTTCATTTATTTCAGTTTTTGGGCATATGCGCGACTGTCGCGTATGATCTGCTTATCTTTTCCGGGGCGGATTACAGGATGTTAATGCTTTATATTGTCATCCTGCTGCCGCTCTTTATGCTCATTACCGTGATCACTTATCCGGCAAACAATTCAAAGCAGGCTTTTTCTGCCTATGTATCTTTTGTTTATGTAGCGGTATCATTAGGATTCCTGTTGATGACAAGAAATCTGAAAGATCCCTTTGTACCGGGGGTTCCTTCCTCCTTCTTTAACAGAGGATTCTTCATGTCATGGCTCATAGTGATCTCTGCATGGGGGTGCGATACCTGCGCATATTTTGTTGGTGTATTGCTCGGAAGGCATAAGGCTTTCCCTAAACTCTCACCCAGGAAGTCTATAGAGGGCTGCATAGGCGGATCAGTGGGTGCGGGACTTTTAGGTCTCCTCTATGCGTTCATCGTAGGACTTATCTGGCCTGTGATACCGGGAATGTATTGGATATTCCCGCTTACATGTTTTATGGGAAGTATATTGGGACAGGTGGGAGATCTCTCCGCATCTGCGGTAAAGAGGGATATGGGTATAAAGGATTACGGAAAGATCATACCGGGGCACGGCGGCGTGCTGGACCGTTTTGACAGCATGATATTTACTGCCCCCATGATATATCTTTGCTATGTCCTTTTTCTCTGATACCAGTATCAGCCTTTATTATTTTTCATTATGGAGATAAAGATGGAAAGACCGGATCCTTTAAAAGAAGATTTTACCGTAAAAAGAGTAGCATTATTGGGTTCAACGGGCTCTATAGGCACGCAGGCTCTGGATGTTGTGCGTGCGTATCCGGACAGACTTAAGGTTACTGCTTTTGCGGCTTTAAAGAGCGTTGATAAGCTTGAAGCCCAGATCAGGGAGTTTAATCCCCTGATCGCTGTGCTTTATGATGAGGATGCCGCTAAGGAGCTTAAGCTAAAGGTTAAAGACCTTCCCGTAAAAGTACTGTCCGGAATGGATGGGCTTATTGCTGCAGCTTCAATGGAGGAAAGCGATATACTGCTTACAGCCGTTGTTGGAATGATAGGTATAAGACCTACCATAGCCGGAATAAACGCCGGTAAGGATATAGCTCTTGCAAATAAAGAAACACTGGTCACGGCCGGGCATATCATAATGCCTCTTGCAAAAGAAAAGGGGGTTCGAATACTTCCGGTCGATTCAGAGCACAGCGCCATATTCCAGTCACTTCAGGGGACTCCGGGAGGCAGCCTTGAAAAGATATGGCTTACCTGCTCCGGCGGTCCTTTCCGTGGTAAGAAAAGAGATGAGCTTAAAAATGTGAAGCCGGAGGATGCGCTTAAGCATCCAAACTGGTCGATGGGAAAAAAGATAACAATAGACTCGGCAACTCTTGTCAACAAGGGACTTGAGGTCATGGAGGCTGCGTGGCTTTTTGATGTTCCCGCAACAGATATAAATGTGCTGGTTCATCCCCAGTCCATAATCCATTCCATGGTTCAGTTTAAGGACGGTGCTGTTATAGGAGAGCTCGGCCTGCCCGATATGAAGCTGCCGATTCAGTATGCGCTTTTCTATCCTTCAAGGCTTAAGATGGATACTCCGAGAGCTGATTTTTATGATATAGCAAAGTTATCCTTTGAAAGGGCTGATACGGAGACCTTTACCGGACTTAAGCTTGCCTTTGATGCCGCAGGGACAGGCGGAAGCATGCCTGTGGTATTTAATGCTGCGAATGAGAAGGCTGTTTCACTTTTCCTTGACAGAAAGATAAGCTTTCTTCAGATCGCGGAGATAATAAATGACTGTATGGATGCACACAGGGTAAAGCCTGCGCCTTCCCTTGAAGAGATACTTGAGGCGGAGAAGGAAACCTGTGAACATATTGCTTCCATGGTCTTTAAGGAGAATTAATGCATTCACCGGTTTTAACAATAATATCCTTTATAGTGATCTTTAGCGTAGTGGTGGTAAGCCATGAATTCGGTCACTTTATCATAGCCAGATTAAACGGCATAAATGTTTCGGAATTCACCATAGGCATGGGCCCTGCGCTTTTTAAGAAAAAGGGGAAGAATACCACCTTTGCCATAAGGCTTTTACCCATAGGCGGAGCCTGCATATTTGAAGGCGAGCCGGGGTATGGCGGTGATGAGGAGGATGAGGATAAAGAAGTCGAATATAAGCCCGGGGATTATAATGCGGCACCGGTATGGGGGCGTATCTCCACTACAATTGCAGGGCCTGTTTTTAATGTGATACTTGCATATGTTTTAGCTCTGTTTATCGTATGGGTATGCGGTTCCGATCTTCCCATTGTGGCATATGTTAATCCTGAAATGCCGGCTGCAGAAGCAGGCATAGAGGCCGGGGATGAGATAATAAGCATTGACGGCCACAGGACTCATCTCTGGAGAGAGATAATGGTCCGTTCTGCGTTAAACAGCGGCAAGTCCATGGAAATAGTTTATGAAAGAGGCGGAGAGCGGGTAAAGACAGAGATCACACCGGCATATTCACCATCCGAGAACCGTTATTATATCGGTTTTTCCGGAGGCGGTGATATTGTGGAATGCAGGGATCTTAAGCTTTTTCCTTACAGCTGGTATGAGGTAAGATACTGGCTTGATGCCACGATACAAAGCTTAAAATATATGATAACGGGGCATGGCTCTGCCGATGACCTTTCCGGACCTGTAGGTATCGCAAAGGTTATAGACGATACCGCGGAAACCGCAAAGAAGGACGGGGGATTCTGGGTCTTTGTAAACATGGTAAATATCGCGCTTTTACTTTCGGTGAATTTAGGCGTGATGAATCTGCTGCCGCTTCCCGCTCTTGACGGCGGAAGACTCTTATTCCTCATATTTGAGGCTGTTTCGGGTAAAAAGGTTCCGCCCGAGAAAGAAGGCTTTGTGCATATGGCAGGCTTTATACTCCTTCTTATTCTTATGGTCTTTGTGCTTTATAACGACATAACAAAATTCTTCAGGTAATTATTATTTCTTAGTGCGGGAGTTCATTCTCCCGCCTGCGAAGGTTTTCTGTTTCGCAGATCTCACGTTTTAAAAATAATTGTAAATGTTCAGTTTTTTCACGCAGGTTTCTCTTTTAATTTCTTTTTTTCTAAGGAGGTCCAATGTTCAGATTCAGTAATGTTATCTACGAAAAAGGTAAGAGGGAGAAAAATGAAGACAGCATAGCTCTGCATAAACTTACAAGCGTACGGGGTGATATCATCATGGCGCTTGTATGTGACGGCTGCGGAGGTATGGATGAAGGCAGTTTTGCTTCGGGGACAGTTGCCGAAGAATTCAGCATATGGTTCTATAACGAGCTGCCTGATATCTTAAGAGGCATTGCCGTAAGAAAAAGACTTGAGGGCGCGGTTAACAGAAAGCTCTATGAGGTTCATGAAAGACTAAAAAGCTATGGCATGCAAAAGGATGAAAAACTGGGGACAACTTTTACACTTTTTATTGCATACGGGAATAAGTATATCTGTTTTCAGGCCGGAGATTCGACGGTGCTTAAGCTGACAGCAAAAGACGCTGAATATATTTGCGATATACAGGCAAACGGAAATGTACTCACACGCTGTATCGGAAGCGGAAGATACAGGCCGCCAAAGCTTAGTTTCGGGAAGATAAGAAGTGATACAGCTTTTCTTGTGATGTCGGACGGGATGTACGGAAAGATCAAAAAAGAGGAATTTTTAAAAGCCGCAGGTCCCGTGGAACCTGCGGATGAAAGAAAGACGGAAAAAAGATTAAAGGCTCTTGCGGATACGGCTCTTAAAAGAGACTGTAGAGATAATATGAGTCTTATATATCTGAGGTTTTGAAAGAATACCATGGTTAAAAATATGTATGAAATTCTTTATGGAGGTATGGATATGGATATAAGTGATGAATATGAGATAGTAGAAAAGATATCAGAGGGGGGTGAGGGGGAAGTATTTCTTGCCAGATATATAAGGACAGGAAGAATGTTTGCCATGAAGGTGCAGACAGGGGATATCAGAAATTTAAAAAACGAGGCAAAGATACTTGGTGCCATAAATGACAGACGCATACCTTATCTTATCGATTTTGCACATTATGAGGATAAGGATATCCTGATAATGGAATATGTAAAAGGCATGACTTTAAAACAGTATGTTGAAGAAAACAAGCCTGATGCAGAAGGGGCCTTTAAGCTTTTTCTTAAGATAACGGAGCTTTTTTCCTTCCTTCATTCGGGCAGCCCCGGCATGATATACAGGGATATAAAACCTGAAAATATAATGATCACGGATGATAGTGATATAAAGCTGGTTGATATGGGTGCTGCCGTGATGAGCTACGGAGATGCCTTTGTGGAGAGCGGGGCGGGAAGCAGGGGATATGCGGCGCCGGAATGCATGAATGAAAAAAGGATCGATGCCTCTGCGGATGTTTATTCGCTTGGTGTATTGCTTTGCTTTATGCTAACAGGAAATGATCCGTCAAAGCCTCCTTTTGCGCCTGATGTGGAAGGTGCAATTGCAGCATGCACAAATGAAGCAAAAAGGCATATGATAAAAAAATGTTTAAGTACTGATCCGTCAAAAAGATACAGTGATGCATCCGGGCTGCTTTCCGCTCTAAAGGATGCAGAGAATAAAGAATACAGGAAGAGCGTGGCAGAAATATTTGAAGATATAAGGACATTTCTTTCGGCTTTCCTTTCCGTGGACGCTGTGATGTTTATATTAGAGCAGACGGAAAGCCGGGTTTCATTACTTCCGGAATATCTTTCAGTGTTTTATAAGGGGAATACCGGAAAGACCCATATACTCATACTTGCACTTTTAATGATCCTTATCCTCATGTCTGATGCCGTCTCCGAACATATAGGCGAAAGAAGAAATTTTATCATAAGCAGGGATATAAATATCCTTTTTACGGAAAAATAAGACAGAGTGTTGTCAAGTAAAAAATAGGTGGATTTATACGTGATTTTTTTTACACACAGGTAATGGCCGCTTGGAGTATAATCTGAAATAACAGTATTTAAGGGAGGTTATCCATGTACAGAGATAAAACAAAAGTGATACATATAGGTGACAGGGTGATAGGCGGAGGAAATCCCATACTCATCCAGTCAATGACCAATACTCCTACGGAGGATGCGTCAAAGACCATAGAACAGATACTGGCTCTTGAGGCGGAGGGATGCGATATAGTCAGATGTACGGTTCCCACTGTGGAGGCTGCAGATTCCATTCCAAAGATCCGTGAAAGCATTCATATACCGCTTGTGGCTGATATACATTTTGATTACCGCTGCGCCCTTGCGGCCATTGAAAAAGGGGCTGACAAGATAAGGATAAATCCCGGAAATATAGGCGGAGAGGATCGTCTCAAAACTGTCGTGGCTGCAGCAAAGGAAAAGAATATCCCGATAAGGGTAGGGGTAAATTCAGGATCTCTTGAGGCAGAGCTTGTGGATAAATATCATGGTGTTACTGCCGAGGGAATAGTTGAGAGCGCTCTGGATAAAGTGCATATGATAGAAAAAGCGGGCTATGACAATATTGTCATAAGTATAAAGTCCTCCGACGTGATGATGAGCGTTCGCACACATGAGCTTATAGCTGACAAGACTCCCTATCCCTTACATGTGGGGATAACGGAAGCAGGAACCATCATAAGGGGAAATATTAAGAGTGCCGCAGGCTTAGGCATCATATTGAATAAGGGCATAGGAGATACGATAAGAGTATCGCTTACCGGAGATCCGGTGATGGAGGTTCGTTCGGCTAAAGAGATACTTAAGTGTCTCGGGTTAAAGAGCGGTGGAATAGAAGTTGTAAGCTGTCCTACCTGCGGGCGTACTAAGATAGATCTTATAGGACTTGCAGGGAAGGTCGAGGAACTTGTTGAAGAAATATCAAAAACAGAAAAGGGAAAGAAGCTGTCCTTAAAGATAGCTGTTATGGGCTGTGTGGTAAACGGCCCCGGAGAAGCAAAGGAAGCCGATATAGGAATAGCCGGCGGTGACGGCGTGGGCCTGCTTATAAAGCGTGGCGAGATCATAAAGAAGTTTGATGAGAGTTTACTTCTTGGTGTTCTTAAGGAGGAGCTCCTTAACTGGCAGGTGGATTGAGGTAGTTGTTTTGGAAGAAAAAGTTTTTTCGGAAGTGTTTGATCCGGGGAGTATGTCTCCGGAAATATATGATTTTTTTTCAGGGGTCACTGTGAAACTTATCACAATGAGCCCTTCAAGGAATGTGATAAAAGTATATATAAAATGCGGAAGCCTTATAAAAAAAGCAAAGATATATGAGCTTGAAGATGAACTGGCAAAGAAGGCCTTTGCGGATACGCATATGAATGTGAAGGTCGTTGAGGAATATGAACTTCCTGAAAACTATACCACGGAATATATCCTGGATAATTACTATGAAAGTGTGCTTTTGGAGATATCAAGATATGACAGATTTATTTATACACTTTTAAGAAAACAAAAGCCTGTCCTTTCGGAAAATGAGCTTAAGATCGCTCTTCCCGATACTTTTCTTTCCCATGAAAAGGAAAAAAGGGTAAAGGAGATTTTTGATAAAGTATTTAACGACAGGCTTCATCAGGATCTTGAGATAAAAGTTTTTTACGAAAAAGCAGAGAAAGAGCTTTTGGTCAAAGAAAAAGAAAGCCGTATCAGGGGTGAGATAGAAGCTATATCAAAGAGGGTATTATCCCAAAATAATGAAGAGAAGAAAGAAGAAGATAAGAAAGACAGTTCCGTAGAAGAAGCATTTATGACACTTGATGATGCGGAATTTAAAGATATACCGGTTATTGAGGAAAATAAATTGGAAGAAAAGAAAGAAAAGACAGAAAAGACCGAAGAAAAAAAGACAGATAAAAGGGAAAAGGCTGATAAGAAGCCGTATAAAACCAATTATGAAAAGGGAAAAAGTTCATCCTCAAAGGGCGGGCGCATGAAGTCTCTTACCATGTCTGACGATCCTTCCATTGTTTTTGGAAGAGATTTTGACGGAGAGGTGATGGCCATAAAGGATATCACCGATGAAATAGGAGAGGTGGTATTCCACGGACAGATACTTAATATTGAGGACAGGGATATAAAGACCGGAACAAAGATCATAAAGTATACCATTTCAGATTATACGGATTCGGTGAGAATAAAGCTCTTTATCGTTCCCGAATTTGCAGACCAGATGCTTGGGGCTTTAAAGAAGGGGGATTTTATACAATTAAAGGGGCTGGCAAAATATGACGACTATGATAAGGAAGTTGAGGTCGGCAATGTTGTCGGTATCAGAAAAATAAAAGATTTCAGGGAAGAAAGACAGGATTTCAATGAATTAAAGCGTGTGGAGCTCCATGCGCATACGAAGATGAGCGATATGGCGGGATGCATAGATGTAAAGGATTTAGTATCCCGTGCGGTAAAATTCGGACATCCCGCGGTAGCAGTCACGGATTACGGAAATGTACAGAGTTTCCCCGATGCAGCGCATCAGAAGGCGGATATAGGCGCAGATATAAAGATACTCTACGGCCTGGATGCTTATGTTGTGGATGATACAAAGCTCCCCGTAACTGCCGAAAGAGGACGGACTCTGCGGGATCGTTTTGTTGTCTTTGATATTGAGACCACCGGCTTTGTACCCACAAAGAACAAGATAATAGAGATAGGCGCGGTAAAGGTTGAAGACGGCAAGATAAAGGATGTTTTTTCTGAATTTGTTAATCCCGGAGAACCCATACCTTTTGAGATCACGGACCTTACATCGATAAGGGACGCCGATGTGGCTGAGGCCGGAAGTATAGAAGAAGTACTTCCGAGGTTTTTGGATTTTTGTAAGGATTCCGTACTGGTCGCACATAATGCGAGATTTGATACATCTTTCATACGCTACAATGCAGTGAAGCTCGGCCTTGAATATGATTTTACACATACGGATACAATAGATATCGCAAGGATAGTGCTTCCCTTCCAGAAGAACATGCAGCTGCATAAGCTGGCTGAGGCGCTGGGCGTTAAGCTTATGCATCATCACAGAGCTGTTGATGATGCCAGGATGACTGCCGGCATATTTGTAAAACAGATAGAACTTTTAGAGGAAAGAAAGATTTATACACTGGCAGATTTAAACAGATCCGTCAGTCTTTCCGATGCACAGATTGCGGGAATGCACCCCTACAATGCACTTATTTTTGCAAAGAATGAAACCGGAAGGCGCAATCTCTACAGGCTTGTATCCGAATCACATTTGAGGTTCTTCGGACGAAAACCTAACCTTCCAAAAAGTGAGATAGAAAAATACAGGGACGGTCTTATCATCGGAAGCGCTTCCGAAGAAGGGGAACTCATGCAGGATATCCTGAATGAACGAGGTGATGCTGCCATAGTAAGGGATGCATCCTGGTATGATTTCCTTGAAATAGTGCCGGCGGATAATCTGCGTCATTTTATTAATGACGATAAGATGCCGACCATAAATTCGATTCAGGATATAAGGGATATCAACAAACGTATTCTTGCGCTTGGAAAGGAGCTCGGAAAACCTGTATGCGCTTGCGGCGACGTTCATTATCTTGATCCGGATGATGTGCTTTACGAAAAGATACTTAAGGCAAGAGAGATAAAAAAACGTTTCAGGAAGAAATCAAAGGACGGAAGCCGTGATATATGGAAGGATGAGGAGAAATCCATAAAGGAAAAAGAAGAAGAAGACAAACTCCTTGCAAAGAAAAAACCTGCAAAGGAGGAGTTTGAAAGCATACTTGAGAATATCTCAAAACAGATGTATTTTATGACCACATCGGAGATGCTTGATGAATTTCAATATCTGGGTGCTGATGATGCTTTTGAGACTGTTATAACAGCACCAAATAAGATAGCCGATATGTGCGATGTGATATCCCCCGTGCGTCCGGATAAATGTCCTCCCGTTATTGAGGATTCGGACAAGACCTTAAGACGCATATGCTATGACAAGGCCCATGAACTCTATGGTGATGAGCTTCCTCCCGTAGTTCAGGAAAGGCTTGAGAGAGAGCTTAATTCCATAATAGGCAACGGCTATGCCGTCATGTATATCATCGCGCAGAAACTGGTTTGGAAATCTGTTGAGGACGGGTATCTTGTGGGATCGAGAGGATCTGTCGGTTCTTCTTTTGTAGCTACAATGGCAGGAATAACCGAGGTAAATCCGCTGGTTCCCCATTACCGTTGCGGAAAATGCAAATACTCGGATTTTGATTCTCCGGAACTTAAGGAATATGCCGGAAGAGCCGGTGTGGATATGCCTGACAAAGTATGTCCCGTTTGTGGAGAGATGCTCATAAAAGACGGTTTCGATATTCCTTTTGAGACCTTCCTTGGATTTAAAGGTGACAAGGAGCCGGATATAGATTTAAATTTTTCAAGTGAATACCAGTCAAAGGCCCATAAATATACGGAAGTCATTTTCGGATACGGACAGACTTACAAGGCAGGAACAGTTGGTACTCTTGCCGACAAGAACTCCTTTGCGATAACAAGAGAATACTTTGATCTTACGGAAAATAAAAAGAGACAGGCCGAGATCGAACGTCTTTCGGCGGGCATAGTCGGTGTTCGCAATACCACGGGGCAGCATCCCGGAGGTATAGTTGTACTTCCTGAAGGAGAAGATATCAATTCCTTTACGCCCATACAGCATCCGGCAGATGATATGGAAAGCAATATAATCACGACGCATTTTGATTATCATAAGATAGACCAGAATCTTCTTAAACTTGATATACTCGGGCACGACGATCCGACAATGATCAGGATGCTGCAGGATCTTACGAATGTGGATCCTCTGGATATACCGCTGGATGATCCGGGTGTTATGAGTTTATTTAAAAATACAGAGGCTCTTGGTATAACTCCGGAGGATATAGGCGGTACAAAACTGGGGACTCTGGGCATACCGGAATTTGGTACTGATTTTGCAATGGGCATGCTTTTGGAAGCGAAGCCCCAGGCATTTTCCGATCTTGTACGTATCGCAGGTCTGTCACACGGAACCGATGTATGGCTTGGAAACGCAGAGGAACTGATCAAATCGGGTACTGCAACGATATCGACCTGTATATGTACCAGAGACGATATTATGACGTATCTTATAAATATGGGTGTGGATCCCGCGGAATCATTCTCTATAATGGAGAATGTAAGAAAGGGAAAAGTTGCCGGAGGAAAGGTTAAGCAGTGGCCGGAATGGAAGGCGGATATGAGCGCCCACGGTGTTCCGGACTGGTATATAGGTTCCTGTGAAAAAATAAAGTACATGTTCCCGAAGGCTCATGCGGCTGCTTATGTTATGATGGGATGGAGAGTGGCATGGTATAAGATCAATTATCCGCTCGCTTATTATGCTGCATTTTTCTCCATAAGATCCAAAGGTTTTTCCTATGAGATGATGTGTATGGGAAAGGAAAAGCTGGAACTTTATATGGAGGATATAAGGAACAAAGAGGCAAGCAATAAGGAAGAGAACAACCTTCATGATATGAGGCTTGTACAGGAAATGTATGCAAGAGGTTTTGATTTTATGCCTATTGATATATACAGGGCAAAGGCAAAGAATTTCCAGATAATTGACGGGAAGATAATGCCGTCCTTCATATCGATAGAAGGGCTTGGAGAGACCAACGCTGTCCTTATGGAGGAGGAAGCAAGAAAGGCGCCTTTTTCGAGCAGGCAGAATCTTAAAGACAGAACAAAGACACCTTCAAAGATAATAGACCTTATGGTGAATCTCCATATGCTTGACGGACTTCCTGAATCTGATCAGATATCTTTGTTTGATATACTTTGACATTGAACGTAAAACGTGACATTATTGTATCGAATGTTTTGTGATTATTATTTTTAAACAGGTGATGATATGACAGGCAGGATACTTTTGGTAGATGATGAAAAGATCATAATAAAAGGTTTGAAATATGCCCTTGAAAACGAGGGCTTTGAAACGGATGAGGCATATGACGGAGAGGAGGCGCTTGCAAAGATAGAGAGCGGAAACTTCGATCTGGTTCTTCTTGATATGATGTTACCCAAGATGGATGGCATGGAAGTATGCAGGAATGTCAGGGAGTTTTCTGATGTGCCGATAATTTTTCTTACTGCAAGGGGTGATGATATGGATAAGATACTGGGCCTTGAGAGCGGGGCTGACGACTATATCACAAAACCCTTTAATATGCTGGAAGTAAGAGCCAGGGTAAAGGGCATAATAAGACGTTCAAAACATGCTCCCGCAAAGGCCCCGGCCCGCGATCAGAGAACCGTTGTAAACGGCGGCTTTGTTTTTGACCCGGATAACAGAAGGCTTACCATAGACGGACGGGAGGTAGGTCTTACTTCAAAGGAATATGAGATATTGGAGCTTCTTGTAACACATCCCAGGCGGACCTTTAACAGGGAAGATCTTTTAAAAGCAGTATGGGGACCGGATTATAAGGGCGATGCCAGGACTGTTGATGTGCATGTAAGAAGGCTCAGGGAAAAGATAGAAAAGACGCCCGGAGAGCCGGAGTATATCCAGACCAGATGGGGGGCCGGCTATTTCTACAAAGGGTGAAAAAAAAGAACACAGACGTCTTAGGAGTTTTCGCCTCAGCATATTTATCATATTAATGATGGTGGGACTTTTATCTGTAGGAGTCACAAGGAGTTCAATCCTTCTTGACGGGAGTCTTGTATCTCTTGACAACAGATCCTCTGAGCTTATCTCAAGGCTGAGGATATTGTCTGACCGCATTTCGGGCGGTGCTTATTCTGATGAAAATAAAAAAAACATATTTCTTTCGGATGCGGCAATGCTGTCGGATGTATATGACAGCAGGGTGATCATTACCGACCGCGCTCTTAAGATAATATATGATTCCTACGGCAACAGTACCGGCCGCAGGCTTATGTCCTCTGCAGCCCTGCGGTCTTTTAAAGACAAGGCTGAGATAAGGAATAAGGAAAAAGACGGCTATGTGACCATGGCGGTTCCTGTGAGAATGTATGATGCAGAGGGAGAAATATACTGCGGCGGAGTGGTATATGCAATGCTTTCAGCCGAAAGTGTATATAAGCTTGAAAATGAGAAAGCCGGCAGATCACTTATAATCCTTTTGCTTTTTATGGGGGTATTAACTGCTGTAGCGGTTGTTTTGTCCTTATTGCTTGAACGGCCATTAAAAAACGTTGCGATACAGATAAGACAGGCGGCGGATTTTGACGGCGGAGACGTGTCTGAAGCAGGTTATACGGAAACGAGGGATATTGCGGGAGCGTTCAATTCGATGAAGAACAGAATGAAGGCTCTTGATGATTCAAGGCAGGAGTTTGTTGCAAATGTCTCACATGAATTAAAGACTCCGATGGCATCCATAAAAGTACTCGCGGATTCAATAAATATGCAGCCTGATGCTCCTCTTGAGATGTATCAGGATTTCATGCAGGATATCTCAAAGGAAATTGACAGGGAGGACAGGATAATAAGTGATCTGCTTTCTCTTGTTCATATGGAAAAAGGAGCTCCGGCACTTGATATAAAAGAAACGGATATAAATCTTATGCTCGAGGATATGATAAAGCGTCTGGGCCCCCTGGCCAAAAAGAATGACGTGGCACTCGTATTTGAAAGTATAAGACAGGTAAACGCAGATGTAGATGAGATAAAGCTTTCTTCGGCTTTTACAAACCTGATAGAGAACGGCATAAAGTATAATAAGCGCCCGGGAATGGTGAAAGTAAGGCTGGATGCCGATTACAGGGAATTTACCCTTGTGGTTTCGGATACCGGTATAGGCATACCGGAGGAAGAAATAAGACACATTTTTGAACGTTTTTACAGAGTTGATAAATCCCACTCAAGGGAGATAGGCGGGACCGGCCTTGGTCTTTCCATAGCCAGAAGGACCATAGTTCTTCACAGAGGCCAGATAAATGTAGAGAGCGAACCGGGGAAGGGAACGGAATTTACCGTAAAAATACCGCTTGTTTATAATGCGGAAGTTCAGGTAAAAACACCAAAGGGAAAGAATGGAAAGAAAAAAACGAAAAAACACTGAACTGATCTTAATGCTTATATCTGTCTTTGTGCTTTTATGCGGCTGCGGAAGTGCTTCGGCTGATGAGCCGGCTTTCATGGTTTATTATCCCGCACCGGGAACAATGCAGCTTAAGGCGGAAAAATATAAGGGTGAGGAATATGATGCAGAGGCTCTGGCCGCTGCTCTTTATGCAAAGCCTGATGATGCGTCTGCAAGAACCTTATCTGATCTTGGTGTTTCCATAAACAGTGTTTTGTCGGAGGGAAACATCGTTCATGTCGATCTGGGAGGCGGATACAGAAATCTGACTGCTTCGGACAGGCTGCTTTTTGATTCAGCACTTGTACGCACTCTTACACAGCTTGAAGATATCGAGGGTGTAAGGATCACGGTGGAAGGCGAAGCTTTTACGGATGAGGAGGGAGATCTGCTCCCGGTGCTTACGGCAGCTTCTTTTTTGTATGAATACGGAACAGCCGCCGATAACAGCGAAATGCTCTGTCTTTATTTTGCAAATGAGAGCGGGAATGCGCTTAAATCCGTTATATGCGAGGTCCCGGGAGGGACGGAAAAGAGCAGGGAAATGAGGGCGCTTGAAGCACTCTTTAAAGGGCCGGAAGTGCCCGGGTATTATCCCGTGATACCGGAAGGTGCGGTTATAAATTCACTCAGGATATCTGACGGAGTGGCATATTGCGATCTAAGCAGTGGGATCATGTCACCCTGCGGCAACGTAAATGCCGAGGTTACGCTCTATGCTATAGTGAATACCATCACCGAGGCCGGAGGTGTTTCAAGGGTGCAGATACTTATAGACGGTGAAAATGTAAAACTCTTCAGGGAGAGCATAGATATTTCGGGTCAGCTTTCAAGAAATCTTAATATATTGGAGGATTAAACACAACAGGAGGGATACAGTGATAAAAATTTCATATGTAAGGGATACAGGGAGGGAACTGTGTGCTTTCTGCATATTGTTCTTAGCGGTAATGAGGCTTCTTATGTTGTCTGCACCGCCGCCGGATGATCCCTATGAAGCTTTCAGGGGAAAGGAAGTTTCCTTTGAAGGCACGGTAGCAAAGAAAGAACAGAAAAAAGATAAGACAGTCATTTATCTTGAAGATACCGTTCAGGTATCGGGAGGCACCATCGGTGCCGGCTATGACCAGCAGGAAATAAAAGAATATACTTCGGAAAAGAAAACAGGAAAAACTCCGGGACTTATGGTCTATATAAGAGAAGGAGAGATTCCTGCATTCGGGGTCAGGATAAGGGTAACGGGAAAGCTTTCGCTTTTTGATGCGGCATCAAATCCGGGAGAGTTTGATCTGCGAAGATATTATCTGTACAAGGGATACGGAGCGTGTTTTTATTACCCGGATATACTTATTGTAAATGAAGATAAGGATATCTTAAGGGAAAAACTATGGACACTCAGACTTTATCTTGAGGATATTTATTCTTCCGTAATGGATGAAGCAGATGCCGGGGTGCTGCGCGCCATGGTGTTGGGAGATAAGAGCGAGCTTGAAAGGGATGTAAAAGAGCTTTACCGGATGAGCGGTATAGCGCATATCTTAGCTATATCCGGGCTTCATATATCGATCATCGGCATGGGCCTGTACAGGCTGTTAAGGCGTTTTACGCTTCCTGTGGCTCCTTCAGCCGTCTTAAGTGTCATGATAATGACAGCCTATGCAATGATGACCGGAGCCGGCACTTCTACAATAAGAGCAGTTACCATGTTTTTTATTTCCGTGCTTGCAGATGTGTTAAGGGCAAGCTATGACCTTCCCACGGCACTTGCCCTGTCCGCATTTATTACGGTGCTCATGGAACCGTATGAACTGCTGCTTTCAGGCTTTATGATGTCATATACTGCTGTGGCGGGGATTGCAATTTTTTATCCGACAGTAAAGCAGAAGATAAGGATAGAGGACAGGCTTTTAAGAAAG
Source organism: Lachnospiraceae bacterium (assembly GCA_017540265.1). Classification (GTDB taxonomy): domain Bacteria; phylum Bacillota; class Clostridia; order Lachnospirales; family Lachnospiraceae; genus NK4A136. The sequence goes on along the minus strand of JAFYBJ010000008.1, from coordinate 2,995 downwards.
GTTTCAAATGCTGTTTTTGGCTGTATATGCGTCACCGCATTTACGATGCCGCTTATCGCATCACAGTATTACGAGGTTCCGGTTTATTCGGTATTTATTAATATCCTTGTGATCCCGCTTATGACGGTCCTTTTGATCGCAGGACTCATTACGCTTGCCTGCGGCATCATTTCACCTGAGTTTGCAGCGATTCCCGGATATATCTGTCACCTTATTCTTGAATTCTATGAAGCGCTGTGCTTATTCTTTTCAAAGCTTCCGTATTCGAATTATATATGCGGGGCGCCGTCGGTATTACAGATCGTACTTTGTTATTCGGCTTTTTGTATCGTGATCATTTTCGGAAAAAAGATGAAGCTTTTTTTACGCGTGCTCATGATCCCTTTGGGGCTTGCAATACTATTTTTCAGGCTTCCTTCCGGATTTGAGCTTACCATGCTTGATGTGGGACAGGGCGATGGTATTTATCTTTCATATGGGAATGTAACATGCATGACAGACTGCGGAAGTACATCAGATAAAGGTCTTTACGAATATACACTGCTGCCGTTTTTGAAATATAAGGGCTGCAGGAAGGTTGATATGTGGTTTGTGACTCATCCGGACAGCGATCATTTAAGTGCACTTAAGGAAATGCTTGAAAGTGATGACTGTGGCGGCATTAAGATAGACAAACTGATACTTCCTGAGGCGGCAGGGGCGGATGTGGATTTCACGGAACTGATACAGCTTGCGGGAAATCATGATATTGAAGTGGAGTGGATATCAGCGGGGGATGTGATCAGCTTTTCGGGAGAGAAGGACAGTGAGGGAAATACGGTAATAAAAGAAGAAGGGATCACAGGAAGTGGAAAAACGCCGGAAAAAGAAGAGGGGAGTGCTGAAGAGGGAAAAACGCCGGAAAAAGAAGAAGGGCGTGCTGAAGAGGGAAAAATGCCGGAAAAAGAAGAAGGGCGTGCTGAAGAGGGAAAAATGCCGGAAAAAGAAAAAGGGCGTGCAGAAGAGGGAAAAACGCCGGAAAAAGAAAAAGGGCGTGCAGACCGTGGAAATGCATCGGATAGGATTTACTCAGAAAGGGAGGAACTAAAGATCACATGCCTTCATCCTGTGAGCGGGTATGAAGCATCGGATGTAAATGAGTACTCGATAATATATGAGGTCAGTCTGGGTGATTTTTCCGGAATATTTACCGGAGATGCTACTGAAGCTTCGGAAAAGGCTGTACTTACAGCGCTTAAGGATGAAAACGAATACGGGGATTTTGAGGGATATGGAAAGAGTGAGGGGTATGGAAATTACGACATACAGGGGAAACATGGCAGATATACGCTTTTAAAGGCAGGTCACCACGGATCTCATACATCCAATTCCGAAGAATGGATTGATTATTTATCTCCGGAAATTGTTTTTATATCCTGCGGGTTTAATAACCGTTATGGACATCCGCATGAGGATGTGTTGGAACGGTTTGAAGCACATGCCTGCGAAATTTATCGAACTGACTTGCAGGGCGCTGTAACTATCAGGCTTTCGAACGCCGGAGTTGAGGTAAAACCTTTTTGCGAGTGAAGTGGGTGACAGAGATTGATTCGAGAGGTAGAGCGCTGCGTTGAAATCGAGGGTATTTGGAGAAGGTGTGGCAATAAAAAACAGGGAAAATGGCAAAATTATTGCTTTAGCGGTTGAAATCGAGGGTATTTGGAGGAGGTGTGGCAATAAAAAACAGGAAATATGGCGAAATTATTGCTTTAGCGGTTGAAATCGAGGGTATTTGGAGGAGGTGTGGCAATAAAAAACAGGGAAAATGGCGAAATTATTGCTTTAGCGGTTGAAATCGAGGGTATTTGGAGGTGGTGTGGCAATAAAAACAGGAAATATGGCGAAATTATTGCTTTAGCGGTTGAAATCAAGGGTATTTGGAGGTGGTGTGGCAATAAATAACAGGGAAAATGGCGAAATTATTGCTTTAGCGGTTGAAGTCGAGCAGAAAGGAAAAAAGTCAATAATAAGGCTGGTATATGATGGAGTTATTGCCTTTACATTCGAGGTTGAAGAGTGATAGAGAAAAACAAATATTTTCAGGAGGATAATGATAATGATAAATGAACACGAATTAGTACAGGAGATGGCTATGCTTGATAAAGGCATTGAGAAAGTGACAGCAGAATTGGAATTGCTGAAAGGCAACATAGAACAACCGGTAATGTTACATGTAATCAGACATGGGAACGGTTATCAGTATTATAAACGCAGGAAAGAATCTGAGACAAATGGTGAGTATATAAAGAAGAAAGATATTAGCAAGGCTGTTACGCTTGCACAAATTGAGTATGATGAAAGACTCTTGGATTCTTTACAGGAAGCAAAAAAAAATATAAAGAAAATTGAGTCAGATGGCCTTGTTAATCCTTTTGAAACTGCTATGGCGCAGATGTCACCGGGGAAAAGATTATTGATAAAGCCGCATTATATTTCTGATGAAATGTATATCAGGAATTGGAGGGAACAGAAATATGAATCTTTGCCTTTTAGAGAGGATTCTTCGGAGTATTATACAAGGAGTGGTATCAGGGTAAGATCTAAGTCTGAAGTTCTGATTGCGGATATATTAGATGAAATTGCGGTTCCGTTTCTTTATGAAAAGCCATTACATTTAAAAAAAAGAACTGTGCACCCTGATTTTACCTTGTTGAATATTAAAGAAAGAAAAGAAGTTTATTGGGAGCATTTTGGAATGATGGATGACAGAGAATATAGGGACGAGGCCCTGATGAAGATAAGAGAATACGAGTCAAATGGTTATTATCAATTTAATTCTGTGATCTGGACATTTGAAAGTGTGAAGTATCCGATAAATACAAAGGTAATCCGGGATCTTCTTATATCACTGCTCGTATCATTTGGTTACCCTTCCGGCAAGCTGCATTCTTAGAAGCAACTTAATATGCTTCTATCTGTTTGTGATAACTCAGTGGCTGTCATCAAAGAGTTCGAG
>JAFYBJ010000056.1 GCA_017540265.1 Lachnospiraceae bacterium | reverse complement strand
AAGTAAATGCATTATCATGTACTGTCCTGCATCTACCATTGGAACTATTGTGGTACTTTTGTGGTACCTAAGCTCCTTTTACCACTCGAAACCCTTGATTTTACTGGGGTTTACTTGCCTGTTGACTTCAGCGTCGGGAACGCGATCACCTCTCTTATACTCGGGCTGTCGGTCATAAGCATCACCATTCTGTCAATGCCGTAGCCTATGCCGCCGGTAGGAGGCATTCCCACTTCCAGAGCATTAAGGAAATCTTCATCCGTATGCTCTGCCTCATCATCACCTGCTGCCGCAAGCGCATCCTGCGCCGCAAAGCGTTCTCTCTGATCGATGGGATCATTAAGCTCTGAATAGGCATTGCACATCTCTGCGCCGTTTATATACATTTCGAAACGCTGAACCTTTGAAGGATCATCAGGCTTCTTCTTTGTAAGAGGGCTTATCTCTATGGGATGATCCATTATAAATGTGGGCTGTATCATCTTTTCCTCACAGAATTCATCAAAGAAGAGATTTACAATATCGCCCTTCTTGTGCCTGTCCTCATATTCCACATGATGCTCATCAGCGATCTTCTTTGCCTCGTCGTCAGTCTTTACCTGATCAAAATCAACGCCTGTATATTCCTTTATGGCATCGATCATGGTAAGACGTCTGAAAGGCTTTCCGAGATCGATCTCATTTCCCTGATAGCTAAGCTTCGTGGTGCCAAGCACGGTCTCCGCCACATAGCGATACATATTCTCGGTAAGATCCATCATACCGTTGTAATCCGTATATGCCTGATAAAGCTCCATAAGCGTAAATTCGGGATTATGCTTTGTATCAAGGCCTTCGTTTCTGAACACCCTGCCTATCTCGAACACTCTCTCCAGACCTCCCACTATAAGCCGCTTTAAGTAAAGCTCAAGTGAGATACGGAGCTTGAGATCTTCATCCAGCGCATTGAAATGTGTCTCAAAAGGACGCGCTGCGGCTCCGCCCGCATTATGAACCAGCATGGGAGTTTCCACCTCAAGGAATCCCAGTCCGTCAAGATAATTCCTGATGGCGCGTATTATCTTTGATCTCATCACGATGGTCTTCTTAGCATCTTCGTTCATGATAAGATCTATATATCTCTGACGGAAACGCATATCGGTATTTGTAAGGCCATGGAACTTCTCGGGAGGAAGCTGGAGTGACTTTGTAAGCAGTGTGAGCTCCTCCACGTGTATGGATATCTCCCCGGTCTGTGTCCTGAAAAGCCAGCCGTAAATACCCACGATATCCCATACATCAAGCTTCTTGTAATGGGCATATTCATCCTCACCGAGTGCATCTCTTGTAACGTATATCTGTATCGTCCCATCCAGATCCTGTATGTGTGAGAAACTTGCCTTTCCCATCACACGCTTGCTCATTATACGGCCTGCAAGCCTTACATGAAGGGGATCTGCATCAAGTATAGCACGGCGCTCGTTGTAATCCTCTTTTGCAGCAGCCTTGAGCGCTTCCTCATCATCGCCGTATTTTGATGCATCGAATTCCGGACGTCCGGCAAGAAGCTTCTTCTCATGCTCCTCATAGAGCTTCTTTGCTTCTTCCGTATGATGAGACTGGTCAAACTTAACTATCTCAAAGGGATCCCTGCCTTCTTCCTGAAGCGCCGATAACTTATCCCTGCGCACCTTTAAAAGCTGCTTGATATCCTGTACATTTTCCTGCTGTGCCATCTTAACCTCCAAATCCGTGACAGGTGCACGCCTGTCCTTCGATAACAAGGAAAGCGGACTATTTATATGTCCGCTCTCCAGAAACTTCTTATCTCTTTCCGTATGACGGCTTACCTGTCAAGCCATACATCCTGAACCTGATATTTGAGCACGCCCTCTTCGGTCTCCACATTAACTACCTGGCCCTTCTTGGCTCCTATGATGGCACGGCCGATAGGTGATTCATCGGATATAACGCCCTTTAAAGAAGATGCCTCACTTACGCTCTTTATCGTAAATGTATATTCTTCATTCTCCGCCACATCCAGAAGCCTTACCGAGCATCCGAAGGAAACCTTTGTGATCTTGCCGCTCTTTGACTCGACATCTATTACCTCGACATCTTTAAGAAGAGCTTCGATCTCATCGATCCTTGCCTCTACATCGCGCTGCTCGTCTCTTGCAGCATCATATTCGGCATTCTCGGAAAGGTCGCCCTGCTCCCTTGCTTCCTTTATCTTCTGTGAGATCTCTTTACGCTTTACGCTCTTTAAATAATCCAGCTCTTCCTGGTATTTTGTAAGACCTTCTCTTGTAAGTTTATTCTTAGCCATATTTACCGAAACCTCCGTAAACTTTATGCAACCCGATGATTATAGCATGATTTCCGGGCGTTCGCAATCACCTGTTCTTTTCATATATGAACCTTAATCCGTCAAGTGTGAGCATCCTGTCGTATACCTCGATGCTGTCCGTCTCACCTGCTATTATGCTTCCGAGGCCGCCCGTAGCTACTGTATGCATTGTCTCAAGACCGGCCTCTTCCTTTACTTTTTTTATAATATATTCTGTCTGTCCTATCTGTCCGTAGACCAGACCGGCCTGCATGCTGGTAACCGTATTCTGTGCAAGTATCGAATCAGGCTTCTTTATCTCTATTTCCGGAAGCTTCGCCGCATCCTCCCAAAGAGCTTTCGCGCTTATCCTTATGCCGGGCGCCGTGATCCCCGCCAGGAATTCTCCTTTTGCCCCCACCAGATCATAAGTGGTGGCAGTTCCGAAATCCATGACCAGAACAGGGCCGCCGTATTTCTCATAGGCTCCCACAGCATCTACTATCCTGTCTGCGCCTATCTCCCTGGGATTTTCACTGGTTATCTTTATCCCCGTCTTAAGCCCGGGGCCTACTATCATGGGATCTTTTTTTATATATCTTTCTATGCCTCCGATAAGTGCATGCATCACACCGGGAACCACGCTCGATATGATCACACCGTCTATGGCGGATATCTTTGTGCCTGTACGCTCAAGTATGCCCGAGAGTTCCAGACCGTATTCATCTGATGTCCTGGGGGTTCCGGTCATCATCCTTAAGCTGTTCTTTAATTCTGTCCCTTCAAATACACCGAAGGTTATGTTTGTGTTTCCCACGTCTACCGTAAGCAGGGTGGATTCTTTTTTTAGACGCATATTGTTCCTTTCTTAAGATCCTTCGCTTCGCTCAGGATGACAGTAGTAAGCGCTCAGAATGACATTGTTGCTGTAGATACTTAATCTTTATCCACAGGCAGGTGGAGCACAAAGGTTCTGTAATACATTGAAAGAGCCTCGAACAGATCCTGCCTTTTTCTCTGTACCTCCCCCATAAGCAGACCGGCAGAAACCTCATCATAAAGATAATCCGTTTCCTCAGCAAAGCTGTCCATGGAGATACTGCCGTCCTCTTCAAAGACCATGGTAAATATCCCGCCGCACTCCTCGGTAAAAAGCACGCATATCACATGCAGCTCATCCTGTATGGACTTGGGTATATTTCCAAACTGCTCTTTATTAAAATAATATTTTTCTTCATAGGCATTCGCTCCGCAAAGCACGGCGCGGCCTTTCTTATCATACATATCCATATACGCCTCTTACCGATACCTCTCCTGAGGAAACCGTACGAAAGCTGCCGTCGGGAATACGTACTATCAGCGCACCGTTGTCATTGATGCCCTCGGCAACGCCCGTATATTCTCCCTTCGGATCCAGTACTCTCACCTCTCTGTCCCTGTTTATAAGATATCTGTCGTAAATATCCACAAAATCCGATACATCAAGATGTTCCTCGAAGATGCCGTAATAATATTCAAAATATTCCATGGCAGCCACTATCAGCTCCGGCCTTCCTGCCTTCTCGCCTTTTTCGATGCGCAGTGATGTGGCTATCTGCGCAAGCTCTTCCGGAAATTCTGTCTGGTTTACGTTTATGCCTACGCCTATGATCACATAGTGGATGTAATCAGGCTCCGCTTCCATTTCCGTTAATATTCCGCAGACTTTCTTACCGTTTACAAGCACGTCATTGGGCCATTTTATCTTTACATCAAGATCCGGATGCAGGGCGCTTATCACTTCCGCAATGCTTATAGCCATAAGTATGGTGAGCATGGATGCCCTGTCCGGAGAGAATGAAGGTTTTAAAAGAAGACTGAAGGATATGCTCTCACCGGGCGGAGATACCCAGCCTCTTCCCCTTCTTCCTCTGCCGCCTGTCTGCGAATCTGCCACCACCAAAGAACCGTGGAGCATTCCTTCTTCGGCAAGATACCTGGCATCTTCATTAGTGGAACCGGTCTCTTTGTGGAAATACACACGCTTCCCTGCCCACTTCGTATTCATGCGGCTCATAAGCTCACTTCCCGAGAGTATCTCGGGATAGCTAAGCAGCATATAGCCTTTGTTTGTCACGGCCTCAATATCATAACCTTCAGCTTCAAGCTGCTTCATCACCTTCCAGACCGCAGTGCGGGATACACCCATCTCATCACAGATCTGCTGCCCGGATATATGTTCCTTCGCATTCCTTAAAGCCCTTAATATATCAGCCTTTAAACTGATCCTTTCCGCCAAAACGATATACCTCCGAAAATATCAGTCGGCAAAAGCGCCAAGGGTAGCGGCCATAACAGCCTTTATGGTATGCATCCTGTTCTCTGCTTCCTGGAATACCTTTGACTGAGGGCTTTCAAAAACCTCATCCGTCACTTCCAGCTCATCCAGGCCGAATTTCTCATGTATTGACATGCCTATTCCGGTTCCCAGATCATGGAAGGCTGGGAGGCAGTGAAGGAATATCGCTTCCGGCTTTGCACATGCCATAAGCTCCTTTGTGACAGCATAAGGCTTCAGATCCCTTATGCGCTCCTCCCATATCTCATCGGGCTCACCCATTGATACCCATACGTCCGTATATATCACATCGGCATCCTTGGCTGCTGCCTTCGGATCGGGATTTAAATCTATTGAACCGCCGCTTGCTTCCGCCCATGCACGGCACTCATCCGTAAGAGCCTTATCGGGGAAATACTTCTCCGGCGCGCCCACGGAAAAATGCATGCCCAGTTTGCTGCAGAGCACCATAAGCGAATCTCCGGTATTGTATCTCGCATCACCCATGTAGCAGAGCTTCCTGCCCTTATAATCACCGAAGACTTCGATAATGGTGAGAAGATCCGCCAGCATCTGTGTGGGATGATATTCGTTTGTAAGGCCGTTCCATACAGGCACATCGGAATATTTTGCCAGCTCTTCAACCTTTTCCTGGCCGTATCCCCTGTATTCTATGCCGTCAAACATGCTTCCAAGGACTCTTGCGGTATCAGCTATGCTTTCCTTCTTTCCGATCTGTGACGCAGAAGGATCGAGATAGGTGGTACCCATGCCCAGGTCATGAGCCGCGATCTCAAAGGAACAGCGCGTACGTGTGCTGGTCTTTTCAAAAATGAGAGCTATATTCCTGCCCCTGAGCACATCCACGGGAATGCTTTCCTTTTTCTTTTTCTTAAGCTTTGCAGCCAGTTCCACAAGATATATTATCTCTTCCGGCGTGTAATCCTTTAGTGTGAGAAAATCCCTTCCTTTGAGATTCATTTTATTCCTCCATTATCAATCTTTTGATACAACTTCTTTAAACGTGGTGGCAAGACCTGCTAATCCCTGTAATTCCGAAGGGATTATGATCTTTGTAGCCTGTCCGTTTGCCATATCCCTTAAGGTTTCAAGACTCTTAAGCTGGAGCACGCTTTCATCCGCGCCTGCTTCCTTAAGCATCCTTAAACCTTCTGCCGTAGCTTCCTGCACTTTTCTTATAGCCTCAGCCTGGCCTTCTGCCTGTCTTATAAGCGCCTCTCTCTGTGCCTCGGCTCTCAGTATCTGTGCCTCTTTTTCAGCCTGCGCATTAAGTATGGCCGATTCCTTCTTACCTTCTGCAACAAGTATCGCGCTCTTTTTTTCACCTTCTGCCCTGGTAACGGCTTCACGTCTTTCACGCTCTGCCTTCATCTGTCTTTCCATGGCATTCTGTATCTCCTGGGGAGCCATGATATTCTTAAGCTCCACACGGTTTACCTTTATGCCCCAGGGATCCGTAGCCACATCAACGGATGCGCGCATCTTTGTATTAATTACTTCACGGGATGTAAGTGTTGAGTCGAAATCAAGCTCACCGATTATATTTCTTAATGTGGTGGCGGTAAGATTCTCGATAGCCATTATGGGATTTTCCACACCGTAAGCATAAAGCTTTGGATCTGTTATCTGGAAATATACCACTGTATCTATACGCATGGTAACATTGTCCCTTGTGATAACGGGCTGGGGCGGGAAATCATAAACCTGCTCCTTAAGGAGTACCTTCTTTGCCACTTTGTCTATAAGGGGCATCTTTAAATGCATGCCTGTATGCCATGTCCCGGCATATGTTCCCAGACGCTCAACTACATAGGCATTTGCCTGGGGCACAACCTTAATGCATGAGATGATTACTGCAATGATGATGATCGCTAAAAATACAAGTACCGGCATTTTAAAACCCTCCCTTTAAATAAGTTCTACGAGGAGCTTTACCCCCTCAACTTTAACTACTCTTACTTCGGCCCCAGCAGGTATGTTCTCTGCCTGGGGATCTGCCTTTCTGGCCGTCCATTCCAGACCGTTTAATTTTACGGTTCCCTTTTCCAGATGATTATCAATCTCCTCTGTTACTATCCCTGTCTTTCCCGGTATCTCCTCAACATTGGTGGGCGTAACCTTTTTGTTAAAGTATTTCACGGCCACCGGACGGGTAAATACAAGAAGGACAATGGATACCGCAACGAAGATCACTGCCTGTATCACGATATTGTCCGTGATAAAAGCAGATAAAAGCGCGGCGAGCGCGCCTCCGGCAAACCATATCGTCGTCAGACCCTGGGTGATTATTTCTATTACCAGCATGACGGCGAAAACGATAAGCCATATGACTGTCATTGAAGCAAACAAATCCTTTTCCCCCTTTCCATAAAATATAAAAGGCATCTGAACCGCAGACACCTTTATTATATCACAAACACAACATACTCTGTTATTAAATACTTACCAGAATACATGCCCTCCGATCTCAATGCCGGCATGACTTCCCGTCCTTCTGAAATGAGTGGCGGACCCCACATTTGATACACCGTTTAAAGCCTCGGTCGCTGCTTTTAAACAGGAGCTCTTCACACCTTTTGCTATCCTTGCATCCACTTTACCGCTGCCTGCGGGAGAAAACTGCCCCGAAGCATATATCACACCATAAAGTGTGGAGGGATAAGCCCCGCTCCTCACACGGTTCATCACCACCGCACCCACGGCAAGCTGGCCCTCATAGGTCTGGTTTCCGGCCTCGCACTGTATAAGCGCGCCAAGAAGTGTCACATCATCCGCATCCGCCGCATATGCGCCGTATTTTTTTTTGGCCTTTGCCTTGGCCTTTTCCTTTGCGGCTCTTGCCTTTGCTTCCGCCTCAGCCTTTTCCCTGGCCTCTATGGCTGCCTGTGTCTCCCCGTGATCTATCTTGTATTCAAGGCTCACATATTCTTTGGATATATATCCGTCATCACCTTCAAAGTCAATCGCCACCCAGCCATCCTCATCCGAGGTCACTTCAAACACATCTCCCGTTGTCACCATTCCCAGAACCTCGGATTCCGTATTTGTCCCCTTGCGGACGCGCAGTGTCTGCCCTGTGACCGTTGCCTGAAGACGCCCCACTTCCTCATAAAGAGCCTTTGCCTCATCGCCGAAAAGCAGGTAATCATTGCTTACCCAGCCCGTCACGGCACCGGATTCCAGCTTTGTCCATTCATCGGTATACTCTATGATATAACCGCCGCAATCCTTATAAAGCTTTCCCGCAAGCTCGGATCCCTCATCCGGCTCAGTCCTGACATTAACAGACATGTTCACATCTGCCATTACAAGGGCGCCTTCCTTTTTCCACGAGTTTGCCTGTTCCTCTATGAAATACTCAAGCTCCTCGTCCGTAGGCATGATGCCTCTTTCGGTAACAACACCCACCCCTGCAAACACGGAAACAAGAATATCTGAAGCAGGAACTTTTTTTTCAGGAAAAAGAGGGATATCTATCTGCTGAAGATCATCTGAGACCAAAAGACCAATAGAGGCTTCGGAAGCCCTGTCGGAAGATACCGGCAAAAGCTCTCCGTCCCCTTCGCTCCCGGCACCGGTCGCAACCGTATGTTCCGGGAAAAATGAGATATTTACAATGACGGCGGCCGCTGCAGTAAGCAGAGCCGCCATGATTCGTGATCTGATCTTATTCATGGCATCGGATCCGTATGTTACAAAATTGTTACGGATTGTTAAGATTCTATCAGACCCTTTGCCATTCTGTCAACATTAAAGCTCTTTCGACCTTTCCGTGGCAGCTTCCACCGCGTCTATAACAGCGCCCCTGAAGCCCGCCTCTTCAAGCACACGCACGGCTGCAATGGTGGTGCCCGCAGGTGAGCATACCATATCCTTAAGCTCTCCCGGATGCTTTCCTGTTTCTATCATAAGCTTCGCGCTGCCGTAAACCGCATTCGCAGCGAATTCATAAGCCTGGGCTCTGGGCATGCCTTCCTCAACAGCCGCATCTGCCATAGCTTCGATGAACATGAACACATAGGCAGGAGCGCTTCCGCTCACTCCGCATACGGCATCCATAAGACTCTCGGGAACCACAGATGCCTTACCGAAGCTCCTTATTATCTCAAGGGCATTATCAAGCTCCTCCTCTGTTACAAGGCTGCCCGGTGTCACGCCTGTTATGGCCGCACCTACAAGCGCCGCTGTATTGGGCATGCATCGCACAACCTTCATCTCTTTTCCAAACTGCTCTTTATACCAGGAAAGGGATTTGCCGGCGATAATGGATATGATCACCTGATCATCCCTTACCATATCCTTTATTCCCTGTATCACCGCTCCCGCATACTGGGGCTTTACAGCCATCACCAGATAATCCGCGTTCTTTATGGTTTCGGCATTGTCCGTAAATGTCCTTATGCCGAATTCCTCTGCACGCTTTTTTGCCATGGCCCCGCTTACGTCGGAGCCGCAGATATCTGCCGCCTCTGTTCCGCTCTTTATAAGGCCGCCTATCATTGCGCCTGCCATATTTCCAAGTCCTATGAAACCTGTTTTCATTATTTAACCTCCGTGTGTTAAGATCCTTCGCTTCTTATTCGTCCGCATTTTCCGGAAGCGAGTATCTCTTTTCTATCGTGATCGTTTCATCGTAGCAGGAGAATATCTCCTTTATCCTCTTCTCATCCTGTTTCTTTGTGACGAGACTCACAAGAGGCACCAGCACAAGCCCGGCAACCATTGTGAAAGCGCCCGCATTTATGGGAGAGGCGATAAATTTAAAGACCATATTTGATACTGTGATGCCCACACCTGCTATAAAGCTTACCCATACGGAAAGCTTTGTTGTTCCCTTCCAGTAAAGACCCCAGAGAAAAGGAGCAAGGAAGGAACCTGCCAGAGCACCCCAGGAATAACCCATGAGCTGCGCTATGAATGTAGGCGGGTTAAGCGCGAGCACTACGGATACGACAATAAAGAATATCAGCAGGAGTCTCATTATCAGAAGATTTCTCTTATCCTTCTTTTTTCCTTCCGCCTTTGAAGGGAATACCACATCGATAAGATCCAGTGTTACCGTAGAGCTGGAAGTAAGTACCAGTGAAGAAAGCGTGGACATTGATGCCGAAAGCACAAGCACTATCACTATTCCCAAAAGGATATCGGGAAGTCCGGAAAGCATGGCCGGAACTATGGCATCGTAATTTACGCCGGCGCCGTCTGCCTTCATTATTGCGGGATCACCCTCATAAAGCCTTCCGAAACCGCCGAGGAAATAGCTTCCTCCAGCTACCACCATAGCGAATATGGTGGAAATGATGGTTCCGGCTTTTATGGATTTTTCATCCTTTATGGCATAGAATTTGCCCACCATCTGGGGAAGGCCCCAGGTACCTAAGGAAGTGAGTATCACAACTCCCATAAGGTTTAAGGGATCGGGGCCGAAGAAAGATACAAAAGCGCCCTGCATCCCTTCAGATACCGGATTGTCAGAAGGCGTCTGTGAAAGCGTGATGAGCGCCTGCATAAATCCGCCGTTATTATTTATCACAGAAAGTATAACTGCGGTGATACCAAAGAGCATTATTATTCCCTGGACAAAATCATTTACCACAGTGGCCATATATCCGCCGAGTATAACGTATACGCCGGTGAGCACGGCCATGGCTACAACACACCATACATACGGTATATCAAATGCCATTCCGAAAAGCCTTGATAATCCGTTATAAACCGAGGAGGTATAAGGGATAAGGAATATGAAGGAGATGAGCGCAGCCGCTATACGCAGTGCCCTGCTGTCAAAACGTTTGCCGAAGAAATCCGGCATTGTCCTGGAATCAAGATGCTTTGTCATGACTCTCGTGCGTCTTCCGAGAACTATCCACGCAAGGAGCGAACCTATCACTGCATTGCCTATGCCCACCCAGGTGGAAGAAAGACCGTACTTATAACCGAACTGTCCGGCATAGCCGATGAATACCACCGCCGAAAAATAAGAAGTTCCATATCCGAAAGCTGTAAGCCAGGGGCCTGCGCTTCTTCCGCCCAGTACGAAACCGTCAACGCTGTCGGCCTTTTTTCTGGTCATCACGCCGATAGCTATCATTACCGCAAAAAATACTACTAAAAATATCACCTTGATCGCCATTGTCTTATCCTCGTATCCATCCTTGTCCTTTAATTATCAGCCTTTATTTTCCTGTTCCACAAGCCTCTCTGCTCCGTATCTCTTCCTGAGTGCAGGCTTTTCTATCTTACCTGTTGCATTCCTTGGAACCTCTGCAAGTATTATCTTCTTAGGTCTCTTGTATCTCGGAAGCTGCGTACAGAATTTTTCCAGCTCTTCCTCCGTAAGACCGCTGCCCGGAAGCGCTTCTACTATCGCGCCCGTGATCTCACCCAGACGCTTGTCAGGCAGGCCTATTACAGCTACATCCTTAACCTTCGGATATTCCTGTATGAAATTCTCTATTTCCACGGGGTAGATATTTTCACCGCCGCTTACGATCACATCCTTCTTTCTGTCCACAAGGAAGTAGAAGCCGTCGGGATCCTGCATTGCCATATCACCGGTAAAGAGCCATCCATCCTTTAAAGTCTCAGCCGTAGCCTCGGGATTTCTGTAATATTCAAGCATCACTCCGGGACCTTTTACGCAAAGCTCTCCGACCTCGCCGTGAGCCACTTCTTTTCCTTCTTCATCCACTATCTTGCATTCCCAGCGGTATCCCGGTATGCCGATAGCGCCGACCTTATTAATATTACCCAGACCGAGATGCACACAGCCGGGGCCTGTGGACTCGGAGAGTCCGTAGTTCGTATCATACTGATGATTCGGGAAATACTCCTTCCATCTGCGTATCAGCGAAGGAGGCACGGGCTGTGCTCCTATATGCATGAGTCTCCACTGATCCAGCTTATAATCCGAAAGCTTAAGCGCACCGGAATCAAGCGCATCGAGTATATCCTGTGCCCAGGGAACCAGAAGCCATACGATGGTACAATGCTCATCCGATACAGCCTTGAGTATCACATCAGGTTTTGTTCCCTTTAACAGTACCGCCTTTGAGCAGGTCCAAAGGGAACCCATCCAGTGGAATTTAGCTCCGGTATGGTAAAGAGGCGGTATGCACAGGAAGCAGTCGTCCTTTCCCGTTTCGTGATGAACAGCTTCCATTTCCGCTGCCTGTATAAGGCTTCTGTGAGGATGAAGTATAGCCTTGGGGAAACCTGTGGTACCGGACGAAAAATATATTGCGGCATGATCATCTTCGGTAAGCTTTATATCAGGATCTGTGCTGGGATAATCCGCTACCATTGTCCAGTAATTCTCGGCAAAATCAGGGCACTCACCGTCTCCGAGGTAAATAAGCAGGCGGCCTCTTGTCATACCGTCGGCATTTATCTTTATCCTGTCGATAAACTCGGGCCCGAATATGAGTACTGAGACCTCAGCCAGATCCGCGCAGTACTGTATCTCATTTGCCGTATATCTGAAATTGAAAGGAACCGCAATGGCTCCGCACTTTAATATTCCGAAATAAACAGGCAGCCACTCAAGACAGTTAAACATGAGTATAGCCACCTTATCCCCCTTCTTTATACCGCGGTCAAGAAGCATATTTGCCACACGGTTTGATTTTTCATCAAACACCTGCCAGCTTATCTCCCTTCTGTAGGGACGTGAAACAGTGGGCTGAACAAGATCATATTCCTTAAAAGAATATCTCCTCGTATCCTCCATACCGGGATTTAACTCCACTAAAGCGACTTCGCTTCCGTGTTCCCTTGCATTTCTTCTTAACAGATCAGTAACCGGCATCTTTCCTGAAACCTCCTCATTTTCATTCGCTTTCTATGTACCCCCGCAGCCTGATGGCCGCAACTTTTATATATTATATCAACGCGCGCCCCGTGTCAAAAAATCCCGCAATAAAAGATCCCGCCTCTTTATAAAGGCGGGATCGCTGATTTAATATGTTCTATTGTGCTTCAGGCATTTCCCTCGTACTGAGCGCTTCCGAAGCCAAGGATGAGCAGGAAGATGTTGGGCAGGAAAATAAGTCCAAGACGGAATCCCACTCCCTTTCCGAATGCCGCACCCAGCTTCCACTGTGTGATCAGCGCAACGATACCGCCTACAAACGGGATCAGCAGAAGAAGGAAAAGCCATCCGTTTCCCCAAGATATCTTAAACATATCATAAGTGTTTAAGAACGGTATTATGGAATGCCAGCCGGGTATTCCCGCTTTCTGGAACAGCTTCCACCACGCAATGATCAGAAGTATTCCCGCAATAAGACCGCCGATGACACTTCCTACCATAGAACCACCGACTGCTGCGGCTGTAGCCGCATCCATTGAGTCATAACCATATTCACTAAGCAACATTTTTTTATCCTCCCTTTTTTTTAATATCCTTTGCTATGGCAAACTTACAGTTTAAGTTTTCCGTCAGCTCAGGACAACAATGTTGTACTCCGGGATTATACCATATCTTTCTATTTTATGTAAACCCAAATATCAGAGAAAATAAAAGTACGAAAAATAAAGTAACTACTAAAGTATCTTCACTCACCCGGGCAGCTGCATGGTAATGCAGTGTATATTGCCTCCGCCGTTTATGATATCCCTTGCATATATCCCGAAAACTTCCCTGTCCGGGAAACACTCCTTTAGTATCTTATCCGCCGCATCATCGTTCTTATCATCAAACCTCGGATATATGACTGTCTTGTTGCTTATGTAAAAATTCACATAGCTGGCTGCAAGCCGCTCACCGGTCTCCCTTGTATCCTCGCCCTCTTCAAAGGCAAGGCCTTCAAGATCCTCTGCCCTGACGCAGACAGGTTTTGACGGGACGGGAAGCTTATGTATCTTAAAACGCCGTCCCAGGGCATCAGTCTCATTTTCAAGCACCTCCAGATCAGCACAGCTTAATGCGTACTGTGGATCCGATTCATCATCGGTCCATGCAAGTACCACCTCGCCGGGACGCACGAAAGCACAGATATTATCCACATGGCCGTTTGTCTCGTCGTTATATATTCCCTCCGGCAGCCATATCACTTTTTTTGCACCAAGCTCACTGCAGAGCCTTTTTTCTATCTGTTCCTTCGAAAGACCGGGATTGCGCCCTTTGCTTAAAAGACAGCAGCCGGTGACTATGATAGTTCCCTCACCGTCGCTGTGAACGGAACCGCCCTCGAGAACAAAATCTTTTGCATCCCTGCAGTCATAGCCAAGGAGCCTGCATATCTCTCCTGCTGCCGCATCATCCTTCTTGTAAGAAGAGTACAGGCCATCGTATTCCCCTCCCCAGGCGTTAAAGCTAAAATCCACGCCTGCGATATCATTTTTCCTTTTTACAAATACCGGGGACGTATCCCTTGCCCAGGCATCGTCTGTTTCTATCTCAAGTACATATATATCATGAGGATTATTGTCTGAAAGTTTTTCTTTTTCTCCGGAGGAATATACGATAAAAGAAGCACCAAGAGCGGCCGCAGCTTCTTTAACAAAAGAGCTTCCGGCCAGCATATAAAGCTCCTCTCCCTCTGCGATCTTTAAGGCGATCTCCGTAAAGACCTTTTTTGCTTTTTTCCCTTCATATGCAAAGGATCCCGGACGCACGGGCCATATCATAAATGTGCCCTTATGCGATTCAAATTCTCCGGGCATCCTGTATATATCATGAAAGTCTGTTTTTGAAATCATCGTAATCAAACGCCTTTACTTTTTTTATGCTGCCCGCCTCATCCATAACATATATGGACGGCAGCGGCATGCCGTTGAAAGTATTGTTCTTTACCATTGAATAGATAGCCATATCCTCAAAGACAAGCCTGTCGCCTCTTTTTATCTCATTGTCAAAGGAATAATCACCGGTGATATCGCCTGCAAGACAGGTACAGGAAGAAAGCCTGTAGGTATATGGCTTTTCATCCGGAAGCCCGCTATCCTTAAGAGGCGGCCTGTAGGGCATCTCCAGCACATCCGGCATATGGCAGGCGGCAGAAGCATCAAGGATAAGTATCTTTATCCCGTTATCAACTATATCCATCACTTCCGTCACAAGATATCCCGCATTAAGTGCCACTGCCTCGCCGGGCTCCAGATAGACTTCAACGGAGTACTTATCTTTAAGATTTTTTACAAGCTTTATAAGCAACTCCCTGTCATAACCGGGCTTTGTGATATGATGCCCGCCTCCGAGATTGAGCCACCTTATCTGCGGAAGTGAAAGAACATCACCGAATTTTTTCTCAAACACCCTCAGTGTTTTTTCAAGCGGTTTGGCGCCCTGCTCACAGAGTGTATGCATATGGAGGCCGCTCACATATTTAAATGCGTCGGGATATTCTTTTAAGCCTTCGGTGAAATTCTTTTTTGTTACGCCAAGCCTGGAGCCCGGAGCGCAGGGATCATATATGGGCTCCTCCTGTGTGGAACATTCGGGATTGATACGAAGCCCCACGCCGTTTTCAAAGCCGTGCTCCTTCTGTATCTTAGCTGTGAGCTTTGCAAAGCATTCCAACTGGTAAAAGGAATTGAAGATGACATGGTCACATATGGCAGCCAGCTCTTCTATGTCCTCTTTTCTGTAAGCCGGGGAAAAGACGTGATTTTCCTTTCCCATCTCCTCCTTACCGAGTCTGGCCTCAAAAAGCCCGCTGGCTGTTGCACCCGCCAGATACTTTCCAATAAGCGGATACTCGCAGAAGGCGGAAAAAGCCTTCTGTGCCAGGAGTATCTTACAGCCTGCCCTTTCGGACACTTCCTTTAATATTTCAAGATTGTTTTTAAGTCTGCCCTCGTCTATGACATAGGCAGGGGTTTTTATCCCGCTAAGATCCATTTTATTTTTTCTCAATCCTTTCCGCAGGCTTCCTCGAGACGCTTTATTACTATGCGCAGTGCTTTGATGCGGGCGTATTTCTTATCCACGGATTCAAGAATATACCAGGGTGCAAATTCCGTGCTGGTCTTTTCGAGCATCTCATCCACTGCCGCCTCGTAGAGATCCCATTTTTCACGGTTTCTCCAGTCCTCATCCGTGATCTTCCACTGCTTCTCCGGTGTATTCTGCCTGTCGGTAAAGCGTGCCAGCTGGGTATCCTTATCGATATCCACCCAGAATTTGATCACAACTGCGCCCCAGTCGGAAAGTTCCTTCTCGAATTCATTCATTTCGTTATAGGCTCTCTGCCAGTCATTCTCGGAACAGAAGCCCTCAAGGCGCTCTACCATCACTCTTCCGTACCAGGTCCTGTCAAATATGGCTATATGTCCGGTCTTTGGAAGTCTGTTCCAGAAACGCCAGAGGAAGAACCTTGCCTTCTCGTGTGGTTCGGGGCTCGCCACGGGATGAACCTCATAGCCTCTGGGATCCAGAGCCTTGGTGATGCGTTTTATGTTTCCGCCCTTTCCTGCTGCATCCCAGCCTTCGTAAGCAATGACAACAGGTATCTTTTTTCTGTAAAGCCTGTAATGCAGCGCTCTTAACCGCTTCTGAAGATCTTTTAACTCTTCCTCATATTCTTCATCCGTAAGTTCCTTACCTTCAAAACTCACCTCGGATAATTTCTGCATAGGCACCAGCTTAAAGCGGTTCTGCCTTACGGGAGCCGCAAGTGCTTTATTCTTAAGCGCAGTGTCTATGCCCCGGTTTATAACTGAAAGCAGCTGCCATTCGGAAAATCTCTCATCCTCGGAATCCACGATATACCAGGGCGCGATGGCAGAATCGGTATCGTTTAAATATCTGTCATATACGCGCTCATGATCTTCATATTCTTTATTTTCCCTTAAATCTCCGTCATCCACTCTCCACTTCGTATCCTTATTATCAAGGAGCTTTTCGAAGCGCTTCTTCTGTTCCTTCTTTCCTATGCGGAAGAAGAATTTCAATATGATATATCCGTTATCATGAAGTGCGCGTTCCGCGGACTGTATGCTTGAAACCCTCTTTTCATAGAGCTTCTCCGAAAGGCTGCCGTCCAGAAGCGCATCCGTTATCTCGTGCATCCAGAAGCCGTCATAGAAAGTAAACTTCCCGGCCTCCGGTATGGTAAGCATATATCTGTACAGGAAGGGATAGCGCTTCTCATCCTCCGAAGCTTTTCCCCCGAAACTCTTTAATTTAAAGAACCTGGGATCGATGCAGTTTACGACTTTTCCCAGTGTGCTTCCTACACCGGCGCCGCCGAAGCCCTCGCAGATGACCATCACCGGCAGCTTCGCATCCTTTATGCTCATCAGGGACGCGGCAAGCTTTTCCCTCTCTGCTTTAAGCTTCACCTTAAGCTCCTCTTTTTCAGGAATCTCTGCTTTAACATGATCTTTAAGCATAATGTAACCCCCTTTCCCTGTGCTTATCTTGTACTTTATGATGTGCATTTCATGAATGCAGCTTAAAGATATTATATCAGAAAGTACCTGTTTAATGTGGGGGTCACGCTGTTTTTACGCTATACGGACGATCATTTCATCCCTGAGTTTTAAAATAAATTTACAATTTTTTTAATTTATGCAATTGACATTAGGTCTCCTACGTACTATCATTACATTAGTGCGCATGTAAGCGCTTACATCATACACCATACGGGGGTATTCAAATGAAACAATTCTTAGACAATGACTTTATGCTCCAGAACGACACAGCAAAACATCTTTTCCATGATTATTCGGAAAACCTGCCTCTTATCGACTATCACTGCCACATCTCACAGAAGGAGATCTTCGAGAACCGCCGCTACAATAATATAGCGGAAGTATGGCTTGGCGGAAAGAATCCCGACGGCTCATATTTTGGAGATCACTATAAGTGGCGTGTTATGCGTTCAAACGGCGTTCCCGAGGAACTTGTTACCGGCGATGCAGATCCCTACGACAAGTTCGTAGCTTTCACCGAAGCACTTCAGATGGCTGTAGGAAATCCCATGTACCACTGGTGCAATCTGGAACTTAAGAAATACTTCGGCATAGACAAGCCTCTCACACCCGCAAACTGCAAGGAGATCTGGGACAAGACAAGCGATATGCTGAAAAACGATCCCTCACTCACCGTTCGCGGCATCATTGAAAAATCAAACGTAAAATACATCGGCACCACCGATGATCCCGTGGATGATCTCTTATATCACGAGAAGATCGCCGCAGATCCCTCAATAAACTTCATGGTATGCCCTTCATACCGTCCCGACAAAGCTATAAACATCCAGAAGGAAGGCTTCTTCGATTACATTAAGAAGCTTGCAAAGGTTGTGGGCAAGGAAGACCTCGAAAGCTGCAGCGAAGTATGCGCAGCGCTTAACGACAGGGTTGATTATTTCAAGGCTCACGGCGCAAGAGCTACCGATCACGGCATAGATTATGTTCCTTTCAAGCTCTGCTCCATGGAAGAAGCCGATGCTATCTATAAGAAAGCAAAGAGCGGTGAGTCTCTCACAAAGGATGAGATCGACAAGTATCAGACCACTGTTCTCTTAAGTCTTGCAAGAAAGTACAAGAAGGAAGGCTTCGTAATGGAGATACACTACTCCTGCACGAGAAACGTAAACGAGAAGATGTTCAGAAAAGAAGGTCCCGATACCGGTTTCGACATGATCGCAAAGTCAAACTGCGGAGACGAGCTCGCAATGTTCTTATCCGAACTCGATAAGACCGATGAGCTTCCCAAGACCATCATTTTCTCCCTCGATCACAATGATTTCAACCTGATCGGCACCTGCATGGGTGCTTTCCAGGCAAATGAGGAGCACATAAGAAGCCGCATACAGATGGGCGCTGCATGGTGGTTCCTCGATACCAGAGACGGAATGGAAGAGCAGATGAGAAGCCTCGGAAACCTTGGTCTCTTAGGTAATTTCGTAGGAATGCTCACGGATTCACGTTCATTCCTTTCATATACAAGACACGATTACTTCAGGCGCATAATGTGCAACCTCATCGGAAAGTGGGTTGAGGACGGCGAATATCCCGCTGATGAAGAAGCACTTAAGAAAATAGTAGCAGGCATAAGCTACAACAACGCAGCAGAATACTTCAACATCAAATAATCAAATTCTAAGGAAAGAGGAGAAAAAAATGGAAAACTTAAGCTACAAGACACTTGAGGCACAGGGCTTTGACGGTTATCTCTTAAAGGATGCTCCCGAGAAGGTCCTTCAGTTTGGCGAAGGAAATTTCCTCCGCGCTTTCGTTGACTATTTCATCGATATGATGAATGAAAAGGCAGGCTTTAACAGCAAGATCGTTGTAACACAGCCTATCGGCCAGGGTCTTGCACAGATGATAAACGATCAGGACGGTCTCTACACACTTTACCTCCGCGGTGCTGAAAAGGGCGAGGCTGTAGACAGAAAGCGTGTTATCTCCGCTATCTCCCGCTGCCTTAATCCTTATGAGAACTATGAAGCTCTCATGAGCTGCGCAGATAATAAAGATCTCCGCTTCATCGTTTCAAACACAACAGAGGCAGGTATCGCTTACGATCCCGAGTGCAAGAAAGACGATGCTCCTCCCGCATCCTTCCCTGCAAAGATCACACAGTTCCTTTACAGAAGATTTGAGAACAAGCTTCCCGGCTTCATCATCCTCTCCTGCGAGCTTATCGATAACAACGGTAAGGAGCTTCAGAAGATAGTTCACAAGTATATCGATGACTGGGGACTTGGCGAGGAGTTTGCAAAGTGGGTTGATGCAGAGAACTACTTCTGCTCCACTCTTGTTGACCGTATCGTTCCCGGACGTATCCGTGATCCCAAGGAAGTTGAGAAGGTTGAAGCTGAAAACGGCTATCACGACAATCTCATCGATGTAGGTGAAGTATTCGGTTTCTGGGTAATCGAAGGACCTCAGTCCATAAAGGATGAATTCCCCTTTGAGAAGGCAGGCCTTCCCATCATCGTTGTTGATGATGTTAAGCCTTATAAGCAGAGGAAAGTGCGCATCTTAAACGGCGCTCACACCTCCTTCATAATGGCTGCATACCTTTCCGGCCAGAACATCGTTCGTGACTGCATGAAGGATGATGTTATCCACGGCTTCATGAACAAGACCCTCTACGATGAGGTTATTCCTACACTTGATCTTCCCAAGGATGATCTTATGCAGTTTGCTTCCGATGTTACGGACCGTTTCGGCAATCCTTTCGTTGATCACCAGCTCCTTGACATCTCCCTTAACTCCACCTCCAAGTGGAAAGCACGCTGCATGCCTTCACTCCTTGAATATGCAAAGAGAAACGGCGGCGCTATCGCACCCTGCCTTGCATTCTCATTCGCAGCATACATATGCTTCTATCACAACGGAACGGAAAAGGGCGAAGGCTGCTTAAATGCAAAGCGTGGCAATGGCGATGCATACGCTATAAAGGATGACCAGTGGGTACTTGATTTCTACTACGACAGAAAAGATATGGATCTCGATAAGCTTGCTGACGAAGTGATCGACAACGAGCAGATGTGGGATGCTTCCTTAAAGGAGCTTAAGGGCTTCAGAGAGGCTGTAAAGGGCTATCTTGCAAGCATTAAGGAACTTGGCATCTACGAAGCAATGAAAAAGGTACAGGCTTAAGGGAGAAAATATATGAACCTGCTTAAGATAAATGACGGCGATAATGTGGCAGTCGCGCTTTCAGATATACATAAAGATGACAATGTAAGCGTAGACGACATATCGCTCACCGCCCTTGAAGATATCGCAAGAGGCCACAAGATAGCCTTAAGAGATATAGCTAAGGGTGAGGAAATAATCAAATACGGCTTTGCCATTGCTTCGGCTACCGAAGACATAAAGGCAGGCTCCTGGGTTCACACCCATAATGCACATACCAATCTCTCCGAGCAGGGGGAATATTCCTACGACCATAAGGAATATCCCCTTCCGGAAGTAGCACCTCATACATTCAAGGGTTTCCGCAGGGAAGACGGCAGAGCTGCCATCAGGAATGATATATGGATCATCCCTGTGGTAGGCTGTGTAAACTCCATCGCAGGAAAGCTTGTAAATGACAATCAGGATCTTGTTAAAGGAAGCATCACAGGACTTTACTCCTTCTCACATCCCTTCGGATGCAGCCAGCTTGGAGACGATCTTGATACTACCGCAAAGGTGCTTACCGGTCTTGTTGATCATCCCAATGCAGGTGCAGTGCTGGTTCTGGCTCTCGGCTGTGAGAATCTCACACTTGCCATGTTCCAGGAAAAGCTGGGCAAATGGAATGACGAAAGAGTTAAATTCCTTGTATGCCAGAACGAAGCAGATGAATACGCTGCAGCAAGAAAGATCCTCGAAGAACTTGCAGGCTATGCAGGACGCTTTGAGCGCGAAGATATAGACGCTTCCGAGCTCGTGATAGGAATGAAGTGCGGAGGTTCCGACGGACTCTCCGGCATCACCGCAAATCCCGCAGTAGGACGTTTCTCCGACAGACTGGTAGCTCTCGGCGGAACCACGATCCTTACAGAAGTTCCCGAGATGTTCGGCGCAGAGAAGGCTCTTTTCGACCGCTGCAAGGACGAGAAGACATTCAACGAAGCCTGCGACATGGTCAATGATTTCAAGAAATACTTTGTTTCCCACGGACAGGTGGTCTATGAGAATCCTTCTCCCGGAAACAAAGCCGGCGGTATCACCACACTTGAGGATAAGTCCTTAGGCTGTGTACAGAAGGGCGGAACCGCCCAGATCTCCGGTGTTTACCGTTATGCGGAAAAGGTAAAGACCAAGGGTCTTAACCTTATCTCAGGTCCCGGAAATGACATCGTATCCGCTACTAACCTTACTGCAGCAGGAGCTCATATGGTACTCTTCACAACCGGAAGAGGAACCCCCTTCTCCGCTCCCGCACCTACAGTCAAGATATCCACTAACAGCGCTCTTTACGAGAAGAAGAACGGCTGGATAGATTTCAACGCAGGCACCATAGCAGAAGGCAAGGAGACAGTGGATGAGGCCGGTGCAAGGCTTCTCGAATATGTTATAAGCGTGGCAAGCGGTGAGCTTACAAAGGCTGAAGTAAACGGCTTCCGCGAGATATCAATACTTAAAGACGGTGTAGTACTTTAAAAATAAGGAGGATAAAATGAACGCAAACGAATTAAAAGAAAGATTCAGGAAGATCGGTGTCATCCCCGTAGTAGCACTGGATGACGCAGCAGCTGCAGCTCCTCTTGGAGAGGCTCTCATGAAGGGCGGCCTCCCCTCTGCCGAGGTTACTTTCCGTACAGCAGCAGCCGTTGATACAATAAAGATAATGAAGAAGGAATTTCCGGATATGTTAGTAGGCGCAGGTACTGTGCTTACAACAGAGCAGGCTGACAGAGCTATCGAAGCAGGTGCTGAGTTCATCGTTGCTCCCGGCTGCAATCCCAAGGTTGTAAAGTATGTCCTTGATAAGGGATATCCCATGGCTCCCGGAATCGCTACAGCAAGTGAGATAGAGCAGGCTCTTGATCTCGGTCTTGATTTCGTTAAGTTCTTCCCTGCTGAGCAGAACGGCGGACTTCCCATGATCAAGGCTCTTGCCGGTCCTTATGTAAATGTTTCCTATATGCCTACAGGCGGCGTTAATGCAAAGAACCTTCCCGAATATCTCGCATATTCCAAGATCGTATGCTGCGGCGGAACCTGGATGGTTAAGAAGGATCTTATAAGCGACGGAAAGTTTGACGAGATCGAGAAGCTTACAAGAGAAGCTGCCGATATCGTAAAGAGCGTAAGAGGCTGATCTGATAATAAATATAAAATCATACCGGAGGTAAATCATGGATCTTAATCTAAAAAAAGAAGGCACTTACAAATATGACGCTGCATCCTTAGGAGAGGTAATGCTCCGTCTCGATCCCGGCGAGGGTCGTATCCGTACCGCACGTTCCTTTACAGCATGGGAAGGCGGCGGAGAGTACAATGTCATCCGCGGTCTCCACAAGTGCTTTGGCATGGATACCGCTGTTATCACAGCATTCGCTGATAATGAAGTCGGCAAGCTCATGAAGGATTTCATCGAGCAGGGAGGCGTTGATACTTCCCTCATCTACTGGAAGAAGACAGACGGTATCGGCCGTATCTGCCGCAACGGTATCAACTTCACCGAGAGAGGCTACGGTATCCGCGGTGCAAAGGGCTGCAGCGACAGAGCAAATACAGCTATCAGCCAGGCAACACCCGATGATTTCGATTTTGAGCACATCTTCGGAGAGCTTGGTGTTCGCTGGCTCCACACCGGCGGAATCTATGCAGCACTTTCAGAGCAGAGCTGCGAGACAGTTATAGCTGCCATCAAGACAGCAAAGAAGTACGGCACCATCGTTTCTTACGATCTCAACTATCGTCCTTCCATGTGGTCCGCTATCGGTGGTCTTGAAAAGGCAAGAGAGGTAAACAAGGAGATCGCTCCTTATATCGATGTTATGATCGGTAATGAGGAAGATTTCACCGCGTGCCTCGGCCTCGAGATCGAGGGACAGGATGCTAACTTAAAGAAGCTCAATGTAGACGGCTACAAGGCTATGATGAAGCAGGCTGCAAGCGCATATCCCAACTTCAAGGTTATAGCTACCACCCTTCGTACCGTTCATACAGCTACAAACAACGACTGGAGCGCTCTCTGCTATGCAAACGGCGAGATCTTCAAGGCAGCACAGTATGACGGCCTCGAGATCCTTGACCGTGTAGGCGGCGGCGATTCCTTCGCTTCAGGCCTTGTATACGGCCTTATGACCACAGGCGACGCTGAGAAGGCTGTTAACTACGGCGCAGCTCACGGCGCACTTGCAATGACAACACCCGGCGATACAACAATGGCTGATAAGAGCGAGGTAGAAGCTCTTATGGGTGGTGCAGGAGCAAGAGTTCAGAGATAAATAATAAAAGATAAACTTCCTAATAACAGCAGACAGCCTGCCCTTTCGGGCAGGCTGTTTTATAGTTTTATATTCTCCATTAAACGCTATCCGGCAGAACATACCGGATAAATGCGCAAAAAAACTCCCGCAGATTTACACCTGCGGGAGTAATTATTGATTATTTATTTCTTACAGCTGGGGGCCTGCTGCCACAAGTGCCTTGCCTGCCTCATTGGTCTCATACTTCTTGAAGTTCTTCTGGAATCTTTCTGCAAGATCCTTAGCCTTTGTCTCCCACTCGGAAGCATCAGCATATGTATCTCTGGGATCAAGGATCTCAGTGTTAACTCCGGGAAGAGATGTAGGAACTTCAAAGTTGAAGTAAGGAATTTTCTTTGTCTCAGCCTTAAGGATGTCACCGTTAAGGATAGCATCGATGATACCACGTGTATCAGGGATGGAGATTCTCTTACCTGTTCCGTTCCAGCCGGTGTTTACAAGATAAGCCTTTGCTCCGCTCTTCTGCATCTTCTTAACAAGTTCTTCACCGTACTTTGTAGGATGAAGCTCAAGGAATGCCTGACCGAAGCATGCTGAGAATGTAGGAGTGGGCTCTGTGATACCACGCTCTGTTCCTGCAAGCTT
>JAFYBJ010000055.1 GCA_017540265.1 Lachnospiraceae bacterium | reverse complement strand
TATTGAACTTATCCTGTCTGACATTTTCATTTGAGAGGCACGTATACGGGATTTCCCTGCGCATCATAAAGTATGCGCATCTGTGGATTACCTTCCGCATCATAGAGATAGTCCGGACGCGGCGCTTCCTGAACTACAGGTTTAAGCTGCACCGGAACCTGAACTTCAGGCTGCACATACTGCTGTACTTCAGGCACCGCCTCAGGCTTTAACGCCACACCGCCTGCTGCCGCCTGCTTCTTTGACATCATATATTTGTATACCAGCACCTCTGCCGTTACCAGTACACCAACTCCGCAAAGAACAAGCATCGCCATAAGCCATACAGGCATGCCGTCCTTTTCTTTTTCTTCGGGAGCTGATGCGCTTTCATTATCTGCCGCAGTGCTCTTTACGCTTCCTTTATCCTGATCTTTCTTTATCGCAGGCTCTGTTCCTGCCGCACTGTTCTTCTCCGTAACTGCCGAAGTGTCTGATGCAGGGCTTAAATTCACTGCACCCGTTTTTATTCCGCCCTTTGTATTTCCGGTTATAAATCCGGCAAGCCATGCAAGAGGTGCATTCCAGTTTATGGTGCACTCATTTGTGGAATATGCTTCTATATGATCCATATAGCATTTTGCCGCAGGTATCTCTCCCTTTTTCCATCCGCTTCCTCTTACCCAGGGATCTTCCATGCCGCAATTGGGCCCGCCCACAAGTATGCCGTTAGGCGCAAAAGGAAAGGCGCTGTCAATAAGTCCGGACCAGTAACGGTGATGAGGGTACTTTGAAGTATGCGTACCGTATCCCGTCACAAATGAATAATCATTTGCATTCCTTCCCAAAAGATAATCCATTCCGGATACGGCTCCGTTTAAGAATTTCTTATCTTCGGTAAGTATATATGCATATGCGCATACCATGGAATTTGCTGCCACAAGGGAATTGGATCCCCATATATATCCCTTGCTGTCATCAGAGCTTGAAAGCGTGCTCTGGGCATAAGGAAGCCCGTAGCCCTGCTCTCTTTCTTTATTTACGTATGCTTCCGCCGCAGATACAAGGGAAGCCTTGGCAGTCTCCGCATCGCCTCCCGTCTTATCCGGATTAAGAGCAACAGAGATCGTACCGAGAGCTGCCGTGTGTCCCCAGTCAAAGCTGCCGTAAGTATCGACACTCTCTCCCCCGCCAAGAGTGACAGGGATCTGAAGATAGAATTTAGACCCCTTCATATCCTGATGGTAAGTATCCTCGCCTGTGGTCACATAAAGCTCGGAAGCAGCCCAGTAGAATTCATCGGACACATCATCATCTCCATATGCACCGGACCCTTCAAAATCACCGATGGGTGCATAGATATCCGGATGAGCCTTTGCTGCTTCGTATGTCCTCTTTGCAAAATCAAGGCACTGTGAGGCATAGGCATCATCTATTCCAGCCCAAAGACGTGCAGCCTGAGCCGCTGCTGCAGCCGCATTGAGTGTGGCTGCAGTGGAAGGAGGCGCTATCACCCTGTTCTTGTTATCATCAGCGGGTGCAAGGCCAAGCCCCGTCCATTTATCATCACCCACTTTGTGATAGACCATTCCCTTATATTCACCGTCTTTAACTTCCATCTTCTGTATGAAATCCATTTCCCAGCGCGCTTCATCAAGAATATCCGGATGTCCGTTATTATTCTCCGGTATATTCATGGTACCGTCGGCATAAGCCGCTTCCATTCCCGTACGAAGGGCAGTCTCATACTGATTCTGCATTATCCATACGGATATGCCTCCGTTTACCACATACTTGCCATGATCTCCGGCATCATACCAGCCGCCTGTAACATCCTGGCTTTTCCCTGCAAGCGCATTATTATCCTCAAAGCTTGAAAGCACCTGCGCGTTATCCGGCATATGTCCCGCAGCTCTCGCAAGGGCACTCTTATCTCCTGATGTTATATATTCACTGTCTATGGATATACCTGAACGGTTCTGATAAAAATAATTAAGCGCATCATAAAGCATTGCGGAATAAGTCTCGGAATCACCTATGGCAAACTCTCTTGAAACTGCCCCGTTCTCCGCCTTTAATGTGTATCTTCCGGGCTCGTCATATTCGGAAAAATCAAGGATATGCACATCATCGTCCGAGTCATTGTCATGGCCCTTCGGTTCGGATTTTCCGCTCCAGACCTCTTTGCCGTTTTCATCTATAAGCGAGAATTTTACAGGCGAACCCTCTCTGCTTATAAGCGTCGCCTTTTTATCAAAGCCTTCAAAATAACTCACCTGATTCGTAAGAATATCAGAGCGCATCCATTCTTCCTCCTCCACGTAATCATTTTCGTCCGAGGTTTCATCCGTCAAAGACATATTGTCAAATTCTATCACCGTACCCGCAGGGAAACAAACACCATTTGTATATTGCCCGTCGCCTCCCAGATGGAAAGCCCATTCCGCCACTTCCATTCCCTGGCCTGCCGTAAAACGGAGATCTACTGTCTTCCACTGCCCCGGGGTATCATATGGTATCGGATCCCAGGTGTTGCCAAGATCCGAGCCGTTACTCATATTGTGCCAGATCTCCACGTCACCGGACAGATTACCTATCTTTGTATAGTACTTTCCCGCATTGGAAGCCTTTATCTCATAATGAACATGATAGGTATGTCCCTGGACTATCTTAAGCCCCCTGTGCCTGAACTGGCAGTCCCAGCGGTCCTCGCCGCCATTTGAAGCACCTCCGGGATTTATTATATCTATCCTGTAAACACCGTCTTCTATCGCAAAATCCATCACGCCCGTAGCGGATTCAACTATATGCCAGGGAAGTCCCTTCCCGTCATCAAAATCAGTTTCTCCAAGCTGTTCACCGGCATTTACATATGCAAGTTTCCCGGCCTCATACCCGTAAGCCCCGAAAACCGCACCCGCAGACATGAACAATGTGAGCGCAAGAGTTAATATCCTCTTTTTCAAATTCCCCTCCTTCTTTTTTGCAAGCTGCAAAATTAAACTAACAAGGGCTATGTCTCCATAGCCCTCGCCTTCATCTGTATTCTACTAGAATCAAAAGATTTGTCAATCTGAAATAAGATCCTTCGCTACAGTAACGGACTTGTGATCTTGAAGAAAAACTGCATCATTCGCTGAAGAACAGGACGTCTTCTCCATTCCTCGTATTTTACCTCGCTGCTGTTTTCCATCACATCTTCTATGTTCTTTTTTATATCCTCTACAACCTTTGATCTCGAAAAGAATACACCATTCTCATGATGGATATGCATACTGCGAAAATCAAGGTTTATCGTACCGCATACCGCACACTCATCATCGGAAACCATATCCTTCTCATGTATAAAGCCTTTATTGTACTGATATATACGGACGCCGTTCTTTAACAGGCTTCCGAAATTTGATACCGTCACCATGTAAACATACCACTTATCATAAATTTTGGGCACCGTTATCCTTACATCCACTCCGCTTTTTGCCGCTTCTATCAGGGAATATCTGAGCCCTTCATCCAGTACCAGATATGGAGTTGTGATATAAACATAATCTCTTGTCTTTGATATCATCCTGAGATATGCGCCCTCTACGGGATTATACGGTGCCTTGTGCGGACCGCCGGAAAAAGGCTGCACAAAATCCGTATCCCCGCTCCGCCATTTCGGCTCAAACTTTTCAATATTTTCCTCAGTCTTTCCTGTGCTGTCCTCCCACATCATGATAAAGATATTGGTAAGCGTCCATACCGCATCGCCCTCAAGCCGCACCATGCTGTCCTTCCACTCATCTCCGCCATAACGCTTTATCCTGTTTACATATTCATCAGCGATATTACAGCCTCCTGTATATCCCACAGTTCCGTCTATGGATATTATCTTCTGATGATTCCTGTAATTGAAATTGATGGATGAGATACGCTTGTGTATGGGCTTAAAGGATTCAACTTTTATCCCGCTCTTGCGCAGCGCCCTCTTCATCCCACCGGGATCCATGAATATGCTTCCGAAATCGTCAATGAGTATGCGCACATCCACTCCTTCAGCCGCCTTTTCTTTAAGCACCTCCTCTATGTCCTGCCAGAAGCTGCCGTCATAAACGATAAAAAATTCCAAAAGGATGCTTTCTTTAGCCGCCCTCATGTCGTTTAATATATCTGCGACCATATCCTCATTTCCTATTGGATAATATTTCGTTTTCGTATGCTGATAAACAGGGAAACCCTCGTATGCGAGGTATCTTGAGATCTGTATCTTATTAGGATGGACCTGCCTCAGCTCCTCCAGCTGCCATTTATTATGAGGCAGCCTGTTAAACATCTCCTGTTCTCGCTTCCGCAGGCCTGAATTCACCAGAAAATCCGATCTCCTGCTGCCCCAGAAGAAATAAAGGATAAAACCAAATCCCGGAAGCACCAGCAGTATTATTATCCAGAAGCTCTGATTGTATTCTTCATCGTTGACCAGGCCAAAGGCCACCAACACCGAAAGTATTTCCACAGCCAGATAGACCTTCACGCCGTCAGTCGTCATCCAGTGCACCAGCGCCATAATAAAAAGCACCTGGAGCATCACCACCAAAATAACAGACGCCGCTCGCACAATACCGAGATATTTTGCACGGCGCCTGTCAAAATGCCTTTTATTCTCTTTTTGAACCTTATCACGCATAGCTGTCTGACAGATATTTTATCATTAATGTAACAGCATGGTCAAAGATTACTATATCCTCCTGTTTTTAATATCTTCTTTTTCAGAATTATCGCCTTCTCATATCCCAAGTCTGCCAATTCAGCAGCAGCAGCGTTAAGAGCCACCTCCAAACTCTCTGCTACACTGTCAAAGATACTCATTACCATTCTGTTTGCCATTCCTATCTCATCTGCTGCTTTCGAAAAATTCATTCTGTCTATCTTTTCAATATGCAGCTCACCTCCAATAAAGAACGACATTTCAGATGTGGTTTTATATACTCTCGTTGCAACAAGATCATATATAGGCGCCAACCGCTTGGATCTTAAATCCGCACCATATAAAAGCGAATAGTTTTTCACATGACAATCTGTATTTCCAATCATATAATTAAATATTATGCTTCTGAGAAGCGCTCTCTGGTCTTCTATCGGATCCACGGAATAGTTCCTTACCAGATCAAACATCCTTTGCATATACATGGATGGCGTCTTTTCATATTTGTCCTTTGGCAATATTTTTAGAGCCTGAGCAAAATCCTCCTGATGTAATCTTAACGGACAAGGTAATCCATTAATATACTTTTCATCTGACAAAACACGATCATATCGTCTTGTGGCAAAAAGCAATTCATCATCACCGGCACCTTTATTTATAATAGTGCTTTCCGGAACATTGATCCCCAGTTTTTTTGCCGCAAGAATACACAG
>JAFYBJ010000054.1 GCA_017540265.1 Lachnospiraceae bacterium | reverse complement strand
TCTCTTTTTTTTCTTTTTTTCTTTATCCTGCATTTTTAACTATTATCGCATTGGGTACAGGTCTCATTCCCAATAATGATGATGATTTATTTAACTGTTCGCCTTTATAAAAGAGCCTCGATGAGGATCCTCCGTCAAGATTTGCCGCTGTTACCGCACCATATTTTACCAGAAGATCCGCAGTATCCTGATATGTAGCGCCTAAGGACCCGGGCTGCCTTCCGTTTATCGTAAGCAAAAGCACTGCGCCGTCCACTCTCTGTCCTATGGCGGATCTGGGATTAAGTCCGCCCCGTGTAGCTCCGAAATCCACTGCCTTTCCGTTTGATACAAGTACCGGGCCGAAGGTAATGCCTTCATACATTCCTGCTGCTATGGCATCATATGCCCCCATATTTCCGGCCATCAGCTTATGTTCTTTGGTAAAACCTATGAGGGTATACCAGTCAGATGCAAAATTACTGACAAGCTGTCCGTTCTGGATAACAGGCCCCAGAGGCATGCCTCCGTGACCGTGACCGTCAGGATCATAAAACCCTCCGGCATTTATGGCCGCCACGGCTCCCGTCTCCTCTATGATATCTGTAATCTTCTTTCCGTATCCTGTTTCTGCAAAGCTTTTGATGGAATAAACCTCGATCCTGGAGGGATCATAGACTATGAGCAGATCTCCGTTAAAGCCCTCCTCAACGATCTTCACATATTCTATTCCGTCGCCGTCATCGTCCGTATTTATTGCTGCGGGATTTATATCCGCGCTTATCTTTTGTTCTTCTTCTGCGGAAACAGCTTCCTGCAAAACACCCTCCGCCTCATTCTCCGATACTGCAGCCGCCGGTATCTCAGGCTCTGATACCGGTATATTTACCATATCGAGGGATTCGGGGGAATATTCCGTATCCGGCACTTCCTCACCCTCATTCATATAGGCTTCTATTTCCTCCTCCGAAAAATAAATATCGGCAAGAAAGCCTGCGGCGCTGGTCTGTTTTACCGTATTTACAAAAAGCTTCTTTGCCGTATCCGAAGGACCTTTTGATATCACTGTCACCGCACCAAAGATGAGTATCAGCAATAAAAGTATCAATGTTAAAAATACCAGAAATGTGCGCCATATATATTTTAAGATCGTCTTTCCCATAAATTCTTAAGACTTAACTCCTTATCTTTAAAAGACTGCATCTGCCGGATGTCCTTAAACGTCCTGCACCTGCGGGAATAAAAATACAGTCACCTTTTTTAAAGCTTACAGGCTCCTCATCCTTTGCCCGCCCCGTACTTCCATAGCCTTCCGTGCAGAGCAGCACCTGAAAAGAATTCTCCGTAACGGAAAATTCAAAGCTTTCCGATACCCTTATGCTCTCGGCTTCGAAATAAGGACAGCGTATGAGCAGTTCCCTGCTGCAACCGGGATAATATGCCACTTTTCTGGGCTTCTGTCTTACTTCATCTCCGGGTTCCATATTCATCACTTTTACAGCCTTATCGAAATGAAGCTCTCTTTTCTTCCCGGTCTTTGCATCCACCCTGTCATAATCATAAAGCCTGTAGGTCAGATTGCTGCTTTCCTGTATCTCTGCTATCACAACGCCCTTTCCTATGGCATGAACCGTTCCCGCAGGTATATAGAACACATCACCTTTGTGTACCGGAACACTCTCTAAATGCCTGTCAAGGGTACCGTCCTCAAGGCTCTTTCTTAACTTTTCCGCCGTAACCTTATGTTCAAAGCCGCATATCAGCTTTGCCCCTTCCTCGGCTTCCAGCACATACCACATCTCTGTCTTTCCACGGCTTCCGCCTTCATATTGGTAGGCATAGGAATCATCGGGATGTACCTGGACTGAAAGGTCACCTGCCGCATCGATAAATTTGACAAGAATAGGAAAATCTCCGGTATTCTTTCCGCCTGCAAATTCCGGATGAAGACTTAATACTTCGGAAAGCGTCTTTCCCGAAAACACTCCGTTTCTGATCACAGACGGCCCGTCCGGATGAACGGAGCATTCCCATGTTTCTGCCAAAGGCGTAAGGTCAAACGCTTTGCCATATTCTTTTTTTAACCGCTCCCCTCCCCAGAGATAATCCTTTCCCGCAGGGGCAAGAAGCATGGGCAGCTTTTCATCTGACATCAGAGATTATCTCCATTGCGATTTCCGGCATCTCATAAACATTCTTATCGCTCTTGCTTACTTCTTCCCCCACCTGGGTCTCTATGATATGGAGATCGGTAAGGGCTATCACTGTATGTTTACAGCCTGCGGCTATGCTTATCACATCTCCCGGCTTTATCATCTGTTCCATTCCGTCTACTATGGCTGCGCCCTTTCCCGATACCACAGTCCATACTTCATCGCGCTTTTCATGGCTGTGATATTTCATGGAGCTGCCCGCCTTAAGATCCACTTTTATGGTCATGCCTCCGGGCTGGGCATCTATCACCTTATACGTTCCCCATGATTTCTCGGCAAAGCGTCCGCCTCCATCCGAGGCTATCTTATTAACATATGGCATCATATATCCGGATCTTTCCTTCCCGGATACAAGTATGCCGTCATTTGATGCGGCTATCACAAGATCTTTAAGCCCCAGTCCCAATATAGGCACATCCAGCTCATTGATTATATTTGTATTATCACATTCCTCATCCAGAAGTCCGTTTCCTTTTACAGGCCCGTCCATGACCTCACTCATCATGTTCCAGGTTCCCACATCTCTCCATTCACCATCGAAGGTCACCATGAAGAGCTTCTTTTGTCTCGCAAGCACAGCATCATCAAAAGATGCGGGGTTTAGCTCATCGTACTTCATGTATAGATCCCTGTAATCGGAAAAATCTATGATCTCATGGGCTCTCTCAAGTATGTATGAAAGTTTAAATACCGAGCATCCGGAATTCCAGTATGCTCCTTCTTTTATAAGAGCCTCTGCCTCTGCTCTTGAAGGCTTTTCCTCAAAGGCCTTTACACCCCCGTCTTCACCGGGTATCAGATAGCCGTATTTTTCCGAAGGATAGGTGGGAGCAATACCTATAAGACCGATTCCATCATGCAATCTCTCCGTCATGGATGTAAGAGAGAGCATAAGCTTATAATAATCATCTCCGGCATAATGATCCACGGGACAGACAAGTACAGCCTCATCAGAAGAGACACCTGCCTCATCCTTAAGGTAAGCAGCCGCCAGGACCACCGCAGGGAAGGTATCCCTCCTGCAGGGCTCCACACAGGCCCTAAAATCATCACCTGCCTGATTATGAAGGGCAGATACCTGCGGTCTTGTGGTCACTGCAAGTATATCTGCCATATCCGCTCCTGCATTTGTAAGTCTCTTTATCATACGCTGGAATAAAGATTCATATTCCCCGTCATCACCCTTAAAGAGCTTTATGAACTGCCTGCTCCTTATATCATTTGAAAGTGGCCACAGGCGTTTTCCTGAACCGCCCGATAATAAGATTATCTTCATCCATTCACCTCACGAACATTTGGATATTATATACCTCGGCCTGTGCTTTACCTCATCGTATATCTTTGAAATATACATACCGATTATACCAAGGCTTATCATAAGTATGCTGCCAAGGAACAAGAGAAGTATGATGACCGTGGTAAAGCCTTCGGCGGCCGTGCCGTCAAAATATCTTATCAGTGTCTGTATTCCTAAAGCTATTGCAAATATAAACGTGATTATTCCCGTAAAAGTCACTATATGCATGGGAACTGCAGAAAACTCCATGATATTATCCATAGCATAGAAGAAAAGTGCCTTAAGCGACCATTTGCTCTTTCCGGCTTCCCTTTCCTGAACCTCAAAATCTACTTTAGTCTTCTTAAATCCCACAAAGGATGAAAGCGCCCTGAAAAAGGAATGGTACTCCGGGAATGAAAGAACCGCTTCCACCGCCCTTCTGTCAAGAAGCTTGAAATCGGAAGCATCCCTCATATCCATACCCATGGCCTTACTCATTATGCCGTAAAAGAATCCGGCAAAAGCCTTATGAGCCACGCTCTCCTTACCTCTCGAGCTCTTTACGCCTTCCACCACTTCATAGCCTTCTTCCCAGAGCTTATACATCCGTGGAAGTGTTTCGGGGGGATGCTGGAGATCACAGTCCATGACAGCAACACAGTCTCCCTTTGAATGCGCCAGCCCTGCGCTTATGGCTGCTTCCTTGCCAAAATTCCTTGAGAACATCACATAACGCACATGAGAGTCCGTATCCGCAAGGCTTTCTATCTCGCTTTCGGTTTCATCCGTAGAGCCGTCATTAACATACACAAGCTCATATTCTATGCCTGCTTCCTTAAGCACATCTCCCGTGCGCTTAGCAGCTC
Organism: Lachnospiraceae bacterium; assembly: GCA_017540265.1. Classification (GTDB taxonomy): domain Bacteria; phylum Bacillota; class Clostridia; order Lachnospirales; family Lachnospiraceae; genus NK4A136. The sequence goes on along the minus strand of JAFYBJ010000054.1, from coordinate 22,002 downwards.
TTTTTATATTTTCCGCCTCATTATATGCGGGAAGTATGACTGAAAGCATGCCTATTCCCCTTTCATTATCTTTTCGTAGGAAGTCTCTTTTATCCCGCCGTCACGCACCTCTATTATCCGGCTGCATTCGGAAAGAGTCTCCAGCCTGTGCGCTATTATTATCATCGTATGCTCATCCTTAAGGCTTCCTATGGAATCCATAAGTGCTTTTTCGGTTTCCCCGTCAAGGGCAGCCGTAGCTTCATCAAATACAAGCAGTTCCGGATCCTCGTAAAGAGCCCTTGCGATACCTATCCTCTGTCTCTGCCCGCCTGAAAGCCTTACTCCTCTGTCACCTATGGCTGTATTTATACCATCCTTTAACTTCATCACAAAATCAAAAGCCTGTGCCTGCTTAAGAGCTCTTTCCACCTTTGCATCATCTATCTCTCCCGCTTCCACGCCAAAGGCAACGTTTTCCCTTACGGACCCCGATGAAAGATATATGCTCTGGGGCACATAACCTATCAGTTTATGCCAGCCGTGCATATCATTTTTTATATCGGTTCCGTCTGCGGAAATCTCCCCGCTCTCCGGCGTAAGCAATCCCATTATCACATCCACAAGTGTTGTCTTTCCGGCTCCGCTCTCTCCCACAACACCTATGCTCTCACCCCTTTTTATCTCAAGGGATACCTTATCCAGTATTTTTTTGCCATTGCCGTAATCAAAGCACACATCCTTAAGCTTGAATTCCTTTTCAAATGTGATGCCTCCCGGATCGTCCGTTTTTGTTTTGATCCCGCTCTGTTTCTGAAGTGCCTCGATCTCGCCTGTCTTTTCGTAAAGATCATTTACAAAGGGCATAAAAAATGTCATATTGGATATGAAGCCGTTGATCTTTCCTACAGAAGGCAGCATCCTGAAAGCAGCTACCGCAAAAACGGCAAGCACGGGAACCATCTCACCCGGAGCGTTTCCCCTAAACATGGTAAATATTATTATCACCATCACAGCTGCTATGCACACCGTTTCCGCAAGCGGCCTCGGGATCTGCACGAGCATGGACTGTGCCGTATTTATATCCGCCATCCCGGAACGAATCTCTTTTTGTTTTTTTATAAAAAACTCTTCTCTTCCGAGTATGCGCAGTTCCTTTACGCTTGAAAAGGAATCAAGAATATTTCTGTTATTTAAGGTATTGTATTTAAGCATATCCGCGCCCAGCTTTTTCGCCTTTTTCCTTGAATAAAGGGTATAACCCCCGGCAGTGAGACCCAGGATCACAAAAAGGAAAAGAGTCATTAAGGGAGATACCACAAAAAGCAGTATGGACAGGATAAGACAGATGACACACTCGGATATGAGCTGAAGGAAATTCAACATGAACTGATACAAGCCATCCACATCGGATGTGACTATCCTTTGAAGTTCCGGTATCTCAAGCCTTAAATATATGCTGTAGGGTGCATTTAAAAACAGTTCCATAAGCTCAGTGGAAGTGCGCTCCGCCCCGTCAAATACGAAACGGTATATATTCCGGTACATAAAAAGAAGGAACAGATTTTTCCCGGCATATATAACGATGAGAGTTACGGCTAAAAATATGATAAGTGAACTCCTGTCAAGAATTACAGCTTCCGGCAGTATCATATATACTGCGGACGGAAGCTCTGCATCCGGAGCAGTGATAATGCTTATAAGTGGAAATACGGCCGAAGCGCCCGCAAGTTCTAATATTCCCCCGAATATCATTGCCGCCAAAAGAAAGAAGATCTTCTTTCTTTCCCTCTGCGGCAGCACCGATCTTATTTTTTTTAATACCCAGCTTATGCTATTCATCTTATGATACCGGTCTCTTTAAGAAATATCTCCGCGCTCTTCTCCCATGAAAAAGCAGCGATCCTGTTATTTATACATTCCATATCACTCTCTTTTGTGAGCATTTTTATCAAGCCCTGAACAAAAGCCTCTTCATCTCCGTTCTTAAAATAATCCGCAGCATCTTCCAGAACCTCCCTGTGGGCAGGTATATCTGAAACATACAGCCTGCTTACACCGTATGCCGCCGCTTCAAGTGGCGGAAGACCAAAGCCCTCGTATATTGAAGCATCAAGAAAAGCAAGCGCTCCGGAATATACATACGGCAGATCATCATCCTCTATAAAGCCGGTAAATATCATATTTCCCTTTGTGATCTCCGGGAGATCATTATAGATCTCATCCGTAAGCCACCCGTTTCTGCCTGCAAAAACAAGCTTATGCTTTCCGCCTTTTTTTAAATACCCGGCATATCCTTTTGCAAGGAAAGCCACATTTTTCCTTGGTTCAACAGTTGAAAGGGCAAGCAGATATTCATCCGGAAGCCCATAGCGTTCCTTAACCCTTTTTGCGTTTTCCGTATCATGGCAAAACCCCTTAAGCCCGGGTGCGCCGCAATAAGTGACTGCGATCCGTTTTACGGCAGGCAGCCTCTCCTGTATCCGTCCCTTCGAAAACTCCGATATGGTAAGAACGATATCTGAAACCTCTGCCGTATGCTTAAGCCCTTCATGAAAATATATGCGGCTCTTTTTTTTCATGGTCTCAGGAACGTCAAAAGCCGCAGTATCAGCAATAAGCCCCGCTGTTAACCTTTTTTTCCCGCCCCTGTATAAAAAAGGGACCGGGAAACAGGGAAAGACGGCGATATCAGGTTTAAGCCCGTAAAACAGAAACGGTCTTCTTATCTCCGCCGCAAAAAGCTTTCCTCCGCTTACTGCCGCAAGCCTTACATTGTCATATCTTCCAAGCTCTTTTACCTTTTCCGGAACAGGTTTTTTAACCGCAAGTATAAAGGATATGTCCTTTCTGTCCCTGCATTTTAAAAGCACGGCTTCCGTAAGCTTTAAGGCATACCGTTCAAGCCCTGAAAGATTATCACTTAAAGATGTCAGATCTATCGCAATGCGCATATGATTAAACCTTAATACTCAAATGCATTTCCTGTATTTCCATGCAAGCAGGAATATTCCCGTATCAACTACAAAATATCTGTGAAAGAGTCTGCCGGGTTCCTGTAAAAATCTGTAAAACCATTCAAGCCCGGATCTCCTCATCCACTCGGGGGCTCTTAAGTTGGTTCCCGCCGCAAAATCAATGGCGGCACCACAGGCAACAGCAAGACCGAATTCCATCCTTTGTCTGTTGTCATATATAAAATGCTCCTGCTTGGGCATGCCTAAGCAGACAAAAAGGATATCCGGCTTTACGTCATTTACGGCATTCACTGCCTTTGTCATTTCAGCTTCATCTTTTTCAAAGCCCATGGGAGGCACATATACTCCCGCCACATTAAGCCCTTCATATTTTTCCTTAAGCTTATCCGCGGCTAAATATGCGGTATCCCCCGCCCCGCCTAAAAAAAATACACTCTTACCTTCTTTTGCGGCTCTTTCGCACAGTGCCGGCAGCATATCGGCACCCGTCACCCTTTCCGTTACGGGATGGCCTATGGAATCGGCTATCCATAAAAGAGGCGTACCGTCCACGGTCACCAGATCGGCATCCCTGTATATCTTTAAGAATTCCGGATCCTCATTAAGCCTCATCACATGATCCGCATTGGGCGTCACAAGATAGTGTTTCTTCTTTCCTTCGGAAAGACTCATGGCCTTATCCACAGCTTCTTCAAAACTTATATCATCCAGCAGGAAATTCATAAACTCTCTCCTGCCATGCGTTTGCTTTATCCCTTTCTTTTTAAGGAAGGCTCCCGCTGCAGCCATGAGAACGGCAGCTCCCAATACAGCTCCAAAACAGTCTATGATCACATCAAGGACAGCCGCGTTCCTTCCCGGCACGAAGATCTGTATAAACTCATCAATAACAGAAACCGCCGCGCAGATAAAAAGAGCATAAAAGAAACCAAGCTTCTTCTTAAAGCCGTCAAACGCAACTGCAAGTGCCGTAAAAAAACCGGTTACGGCATACTCGGAAAAATGAGCAAGCTTCCTTATGATCCCCTCAAAAAGGGCAGCATCCTCTAAGTCCGCATCCTTAAACAGGAATTTAAAAAGCGAGAGCGTAAAGCCCATGCTGGTATCCGTTGATTCATCACCCGGCTGTAAGGAAAAAGAAAAAGTAATGATCATACAGCACAGCGCAGGCAGCCATATAAGAAGCTCTGACAAAGTTACCTTATTTGTGATTTTCTTATTACTCTCTGAAGGCTCCATCACACATACTGTCTGAAATAATCTATCGTCTTTGTAAGTCCCTCTTCAAGGGGTATATGAGGCTCCCATGAAAGTTCCTTCTTTGCAAGATCTATCACGGGTCTTCGTTTTACCGGATCATCCGAAGGAAGAGGCATCTCAACTATCTTTGATGATGAGCCGGTAAGCCTTATCACCATATCCGCCAGTTCCTTGATCGTAAATTCCCCGGGATTACCTATATTTACGGGGCCGGTAAAGCCATCACGTGAATTCATGAGCCTTACCATGCCTTCGATCAGATCATCCACATAGCAGAAACTCCTTGTCTGTGATCCGTCACCGTATATGGTGATATCTTCATTCTTTAAAGCCTGCATAATGAAATTGGAGATCACCCTGCCGTCCGCCGGGTGCATATTGGGACCGTAGGTATTGAATATCCTCATCACCTTGATATCCACATTGTGCATTCTGTGATAATCAAAGAATAAAGTCTCCGCCACGCGCTTTCCCTCATCGTAGCAGGATCGTATGCCGATGGGATTTACAGCACCCCTGTAGCTCTCGGGCTGGGGATGTACTTCCGGATCGCCGTATACTTCCGAGGTGGACGCCTGAAGTATGCGTGCATGTACGCGCTTTGCAAGACCTAACATGTTCATTGCTCCGAGCACGCTTGTCTTTGTGGTCTTTATCGGATTGTACTGATAATGCACGGGGCTTGCGGGACAGGCAAGATTATATATCTGATCCACCTCCACAACTATGGGAACAGTAACATCATGCCTGATAAACTCAAAATAAGGATTTCCCAAAAGATGCCTTATGTTATTCTTGCTGCCGGTAAACAGATTATCAAGGCAGATCACATCATTGCCTTCCTTAACAAGCCTGTCGCACAGATGCGAGCCTAAAAAACCCGCTCCTCCCGTAACCAGTATTCTTTTTCCCATTTGAAACCTCCGTAATCTATTTTCGGATAAGAATCCTTATGTAAGGTGTAAGGCTGTGGTACAACGCCGCGCAGACACCGTAATGTTTCCTTACAAAATAAAACCAGTCTTTAAAAGGCAGCCCCCTCGGGCTTTCCTTTAATCTGAGCCTTTTTTTCATGGAGAGTGAAGCATCCTTCCAGCTTCCTTCATCCTTATTCGTTTCACATTCCCCCGTATAATCTTCCGCGCTGAATACGGGAAGCGAAAGCGCCTTCATCCTGAGTCCCAGATCATAATCTCCAAGGCTGTGAACATAATGCCTGTCAAGATTTCCCGTAGCTTTAAGTACCTTCTTTTTTGTCAAAAGACAATTGCAGTTAAAGGTATCGCATAAAATATCTTTTCCGGGATAAATTGGTTCAAACCTTGCAAAACGTGAGGATGTCTGCCTCACACCTCCGTAAGTAAAGCAGCCTGAGCCATCCTTAAAAGCTCCCACCACTGCTGCCGCATCTTTCCGTAAAAGGAGCGCTTCCAGTTCATCCAGGGAATTCTCATAAAAAACCACATCATCATTTAAAAGCAGCACAAGGTCATTATCATCTATTTTCGATAAGGCTGCCTTAAGCCCCTTTCTCATCCCCATATTCCAGAAGCAGTCCGAAGGAATACCGATCACCTTTACTTTAAGCTTCTCATTCTCCATGGCCTTTAAGGCCTCCGCAGTCCCGTCGGTGCTTCCCGCATCGGCGTCCGTTAATAATATCTTCCCGGAATAAGCTTTTTTTAGGGATTCCACGCAGGCTACGCTCAAAGCCCTCCTGTTATAGGTTGTCATTACAGCATTTAACATTTAAAACCCCGCTATGCGCCTGCCGCTTATGTGAAAAAGTATCCTGCTTATAAGATCGGCCCGCCGCTTTAATCCGTCATTTCCGGTCTTTTCCGCCTTTTTATATATGCGGTAAAGTTCCCTGCTCCAGTATATATCAGCCTTTGAGGAAGCAAACTCATCCTTTAAGCGCCATATTTCTTTGCGTCTGGCTGCATTATCGAGCCCGGTTTTATTATCATCATACATCCTGTATATGGATAAGGGTTCATGTATGAATACCTTCTTCTCGGTATCAAAAAGCCCCGCAAAGAATTTCCAGTCAAAAGCAAAATCATAGGAAGTATCTAAAAGCTTTCCCCTGTTGATCCAGAAACAGGAAGGCTGTACGATATAATACCAGCGTTTTATAAGCCAGTCACCACCCTTTCTGTCCGAAGGGCTGTATTCCGTAAATTTACCTTCCCTGTCACAATACCAGGCATCACCCAGCACAAGACCCGCTCCCCTGCTCTCAAAGGCTTTTATTGCTTTTTTAAAAACATTCTTATCAAAATACATGTCATCGGAATTGATCCAGCAGACTACATCACCCTTTGCACGCCTTAAGCCTTTGTTTATGCCATCCGCCTGGCCTCTGTCTTTTTCCCTTATGTAGAGTATGCGGGGATCCTTCTTTTCATAATTTCTTACTATCTCTTCCGTACCGTCATCGGAACAGGAATCCACAATAATATATTCAAAATCCTCAAAGCTCTGGGAAAGGACGCTTTTTATCGTATCCTCTATAAATTCCGCCTGATTGTATGTTGGTGTTATGACAGAAAGGCGGGGCATATCACATACTCCTTAATTCAAAGAGCACTCTTGCAAGCTCCCTTATCACGCCATCGCCGCCTTTTTTAGCTGATATCCAACGTGCCGCCTTAAGTATCTCCGGCTCCGCATCGGCAGGGGCTCCTCCCACCCCGGCAGCTTCTATGGCTTCAAGATCATTTAGATCATTTCCGATAAACATGGCATCCTTAAGTTCTATGCCCCTTTCCTCGCAATATTTTATAAGGATTATGCGCTTGTCCTTCACGCCGTGTATCACGGGTATATCAAGTTTCTTTGCGCGCATCTCCACCACATTGTTAACTTCTGTGGAGATTATCACCTGTTCAATGCCAAGCTTTTTTATAAGGCCCACGCCCAAACCGTCACCCCTGTTTACCTTCACGCTTTCCTTACCGTTTTCGTCCACATAAACATGATTATCGGTCATCACCCCGTCAAAATCGTATGCTATAAGCTTAATATCCTTCATAAGACTGCTCCCTTATCACTTTATGATCTTAAATTTTCTGAGTACCGCCTGCACGGTTTTTGATAAGCCGTAGTATTTCTTTATATATGCTGCATCGTATGCGGTATCACGCTTTATCTCTTTTTTTTCAAGAGGGAATATCATTTCTCCGTAGGAGAAATCCTCATTGTGGCTTCCCTTTGTATGAGTGGCATCTTCCCTGTCAAAACCAATATTCTTTATCAGATTGACCGAAGGAACAATACCCAGTCCCTTATGTATATGCCTGCAGAAATCCCATTGAATATCCCATGTATCCTTCCTGTGCTCATAAACGCTGTCAATATGTTCCTTCAAAAACAGATAGGAAAAACCTCCCTGAACCTTCTTTAAACTTCCGTCCTTTTTTACCTTCGGCCAGTCCTTTACCTCGGGATCATAAAGCTTCCAGGCTCTTGCCCAGCTTGCCCATCCCCAGATGCTCGGGAAGCAGGAAAAAGTATACCTGCCTTCCATCCCGACACCCTTTAAAAGATTGGTACCGCTTATCATCATTACTCTTTTATCATTTTCGTAAAGCTTTAACAGCTCTCTGCAATATTCAAAGAACTGTTCCGAAGGGACCACATCATCCTCAAGTATCACCGCCATGGGTTCCCTGTCAAACACATAGCTTATGCCCGTATGCATGCGTTCCTTACATCCCATATTCTCTTTTGCATATACTTTAATAAGCTCGCATTCCCAGTCGATGCCCTCTTCTATAAGACGCCTGCAGGCTGAGACTTTCTCCTCTTCACCATCCTTATCCTTCCTTGGACCGTCGGAAACGGCGTAGAGCTTTGCAGGCTTTATCTTCTTTATTTCATTAAAGACCTGTTCCGTGGTATCCGGCCTGTTAAAGGTCATAAAGGCTATGGGAATATCATATGTTACTTCTGTCATTTTGCCCCCTTTCTAAAGAGCACCACCACAACAGTCTGCAGCAGTATCTTTACATCAAGCGAAAGAGACCAGCTGTCTATGTACTTAAGGTCAAGCTTTACCACTTCATCAAAATCCGTTATATCACTCCTGCCGCTCACCTGCCATAAGCCCGTAAGCCCCGGTGTTATTGCAAGCCTCCGTTTATGATAGGCACTGTAACGTTCGTACTCGGATACTGTGGGCGGTCTTGTTCCCACAAGGCTCATATCGCCTTTAAGGATATTAAAAAACTGCGGCAGCTCGTCAATGCTGGTCTTTCTTATAAACTTGCCGACCTTTGTGATCCTTGGATCATCCTCCATCTTAAAGAGCAGACCGCTCATCTCATTCTTATCCGCAAGGTCGGAGAGCCTTTTCTCCGCATCTTTATACATAGAACGGAATTTATAAATATAAAAATGTCTTCCGTTCTTACCCACTCTTTCCTGTTTGAAGATTACCGGGCCCTTTGAATCAGACTTTATTGCGAAGGCTATAAAAGGGAAAAGAACAGCAGTTATAAGTATCCCTATGAGCGAACCGGCTATATCAAATAAACGCTTTATCATAAGGCGCCTGTAATCCAGATTCTGCATGGAAAAAGAAAGCACGGGATATCCGGCAAAACTTCCGGCCTCCTTACCTGAAAGATCCAGTTCCTCAAGTCCAACATCATAATGGCACACAACACCCATGCTCTCATATTCGTATATTATGGTCTTGACATCTTCTATGGAAATGCTCCCCGGGAGGGATATGAACACACGGTCCACAATATTGCCGCCCATCTCTCCGGACATTATCTCATCCATGGAGCCGGTAACAGGTATCCCGCCTATTTTTTCGCCTCTCATATCCTTATCTACTATCACTACTCCCGTAAGATAAGTATTCCAGTCTCTGGCAGTCTTAACATCATTTATCACCTTAGCCGCCCTGTCGGAAGTGGTCACGACAGTAAGCTTGTCGCTTCCCGCACCTTTTCTGTAATACTTAAGCATATATTCCTTGAATATCAGATGGAGCATATACGTGATAACGATAAAAAGCGAAATATATATACCAAATACCGTACGTGATACCGGCCTGTTCTTTTCCATGGCATACATCACCACGGAAGTACCTACGGAAGTACTTACCGCAAATCTGAGTACCGCTGCCGCCTCTTTATAATATCCGCGTATAAAGAAATCCCTGTTCCAGTCGGTCATTGTGGCATATAAAAGCATAAAAGCTGCCTGGACAATGGCAAAATGGACATAGAGACTCCCGCCGGCCTGAATGCTCTTATAACGGATGACTACAGCCGTCATTAAAGAGACAGCAAAAGCAAGCCCCTCTATAAGGAGCAGCCCGTAAGCCTTTATGACATTATTTTTTTTATATATCTGATCCATTTAAATCATCTCTTAAGCTTATTGTATATTCCTTCAAAAGCGCTTACAGCCCTGTAGGGTATATAGCCTGTGTCAAAGGCTGCCATGCGCAGTTTTCTTGCAAAGCTCCATTTTTCCTTAATAAAGCGTTCCCTGTATATTCGCTTAAACCACCTGCGTATACCCTTCTTCGCCTCAGGCGTGGTCGCTTCTTCGTAAAAATGAATGGCGGAATGAATTGTAAAATTCAATTCCTTCAGATAAAGCTCCCTTTCTTTCTTTTCCTCATAAAAAGCAAGCTTTCCGTCTTCGGCATAAGCCGCATCCTTATAATTCCTGTCTGCATTGCTTCCCATTATCCCCTTGCCGTGAAGTCTGTACAGATAAAGCTTATCCGGGATAAAGGCCGCATCCCCCGCATGATACAGAAGCTTGTAGGTGGTGGCTCCGTCTTCAAAAACATGTCCCTTTGGATAATATATACCGCCGTCGGCCTTAAAAATTTCAGCCTTAAGAAGCTTATTCCAGGGAACCATGCACTCCGTCATCTTTCCAAATTCATAGAACCGTTCCTGGACAGGACGTCTGCCAAGTATAAGCGGTTTATCTTCAAGAGCCCTGCCCTTATTATCATATACCGTATCCTCAGGTACTTCTTCATACCCGCATACCACAGCCTTTACGCCGGTGCTCTTCTGCACGTTCATAAGACGCTCAACCATATCGAAAGCGATGATATCATCGGAATCAACAAACATCACAAAGCCGCCCGTCACCTGTGCAACACCCGCATTTCTTGCATCCGATATACCGCCGTTTTCCTTATGCACCACCTTTACGCGCTCATCCTTAAGCGCATAGCTGTCGCATATGGCAGGGCAATCATCCGGCGATCCGTCATCCACAAGTATCACCTGTATATCTTTATAGCTCTGTGAGAGCACGCTGTTTATGCATGCTTCCAGATATTTCTCCGCCTTATATACGGGTATTATTATGCTTACAGTCTCATTCATGTTTTAAAATAAACCGAGCATCTTCTTTATGCTTCGTCTGATCCTTACGGATATATTTCCGATACGTCCGGTCCTTAAGCTTTCTTTTATCCATTCTCCGTCAAGGCTGTAGGCTTCAAGAGCCTCCTTCATACCGTGATCTGATGCTGTAGTATAAAAGGGATCCAGGTCTTTGGGTACAAAGCTTCCCTTTGCCGCGCAGAGAAACGAAAGATTCTTGTAATGCCTTATATCGCTTATCTTTCTCTTATCCGGCGCAAGCTCTCTTTCCACGCTGTAGCCTATCATATTGGAGGCATTCTTCTTAAGCTCATCTATTGCGCTCCACGAGGATCCGCCCACCTGCCTGTATGCCGCCATACGCTCGGGAATGTAATACATCTTTCCGTGAAGCAGCAGCCAGAACATTATATTATTATCATCAAAGGAATAAATGAGTCTCCCTTCCGGGCGGTGCTCATTATATATATTTCTGAACATCACGGCATCGGACTGTAAGAACATGGATGTCCAGTATTCCTCAAGGCTTATCTTTCTTTCTTTTACCGCCCTTGATAAGGGCACACGTCTTCCGTCATCATAAAGCAGATCAAGATTATGGGCAGCGAGTATACAATCCTTATTCTCCGCATCCATAAGGATATCCGCCATTTTCCTAAGCCTGCCCTTATCGGTATATATATCGTCACCGTCGAGAAAGGAAACAAAACGCCCTTCTGCTTTCGAGAGAAGGAACAGGCGGTTTGCAGATGATCTCTCAACCCTGTTATATTTAACTCCCTGCTCCCTGTCCATACGGAATACTTTTAAGCGTCCTTCCCCTCTTTCCTCAAGGGATTTCAATATTTCATAAGTCCTGTCATCAGATCCGTCATCTCCCGCCAGTATTTCAAATGGATACGGACATTCCTGCGACAATACGCTTTCTATGCATTCCTCTATATATTTTTCCAGATCATATGCAGTGACCAACACGCTTATAAGCGGCTTTTCCATTGGTATACCCGTCATTTCTTCTGAATATCGTGTACGGACTTAATCCCCTTAAATAAAGGGATCTTCCTTATCCCGTGAAACAAAAATCTGACTCTTTTATTATTATTTGACATATTCGCTTCAGGTTTTTTGAAAACCGCAGCCTGATCCTTATCCACTTCGCTGATCACCCGTTCCCACTCCGAAGCAGATTTTTCCGGTCTGAAAGCAGAAGATGCAAATGCACGCGCGCTTGCGGAACAGCTTTCCCTCATGGCGTCATCCTTAAGCAGCCTTATTAACGCATCAGCAAGTTCCCGCGGATCTGATATCAGTATCCCTGTTTCCTTATCTCTTACCGCATCCGGAAGCCCCAGTTTCATCCTGCTTACCACAGGCAGTCCGAAAGCTTCCATCTCTACGGCCGCAAGCCCAAAGGTCTCTGTCCCCATTGGGTTTATAACGCCGGCAGCGCATTCCCTGAATATATTATATTTTTCGGTTCCCATTATCCCGTGGAAATGAACGTCCCTATCAACCTTTCCGTCTTCTGTCTTAAGCGTGGCCATAAAGCTTTCTTCATAGGAGGCTTCCGCCAGTCCGAAAGCTCCAAGCTTTGCACTTCCGTCATAGAGCCTGCCCGTGCCTATCACATGAAGCTCTGCATCCGGGACTTGTTTTTTTATCTCGGGCCAGGCAGCAGCAAGTATATGAAAATTCTTATCCGGTATCAGGGCACCGATAAAACAGATCCCTTTTTTTCCGCTAAGCTTAAAGCCTTCTGCTTCTGCAGGCGGCAGGTAGGGATTTGCAATATGATCCATTTTATCTATAACAGGATCATCCAGATAAAAATCATACATTTCCCTGCCTACGGCGATCACTCTTTTTACGGAAGGTTCTTTTCTGAATAAGCATATCTCATCATATGTGAGCCTGTTATGCATCCAGAATATGAACTTAAGCCCGCTGTCCTTAAGCGCATCGTAAACTTCTTTTTTCTGATGCCCCCTTAGGATCATGATCTCTGTTCCCGATTGCAGAGCAAGAAGGAACGCTTCTTCCTCATCCTTTACCCTTACAACATCGCTGCAGGGAAGGAGCGTATCCTGCATGGAAAAGCACTTAATGTGTAATCCCTTACTGTTTTCAAGGTACTTAAGGATGTAAGCAAAGCATAAAGCCGTGCCTCCAACCCCGGGATTTCCTTTTTCCGGATCCCTGAGATCTGCAGCCGCAGCCTCCGGCTCATTAAAAAGAAAAGCTGCGCTTATCACGGTCTCACCACCCTTATGCATCCGTTCTCCTCACACTCCCCAAAAAGCAGCTCATCCATATCCTTAAAAAGATCCGCAGGTGAGAGGATACGGCCGTTTTTATATATCTCAAGCTCTTTTATCTTAGGATCCATTCCGTTAAGAAAGCAAGTGTCCATCATGGACGGCGCGATGGCATTTATCTTTAAATCCTTTCCGCCGTACTCCGAGGCAGCCGCCTTCATAAGGCCCAAAAGCGCATATTTTGCAGCTATATAATCCGACATAAAACGCGGCGGAAGCTCCATGGTCACATATTCCGTAAGCATCACAAGCGCCCTGCCCCCTCTCTTTTTCATATCCGGAAGCAGGACTTTTGCAAGATCCGCAAAGGAAAGAACCTGAATTGAAAAAGCATCCGTAAAACGTTCCTCCTCCGCATCCTTAAGCCTCATATAAGAGAACCTGCCGGCAGGAAGGAACAAAAACGCATCTGCGGCAACCCCTTTAAGCGCTGCGGCAAGCCCCTCCCGTTCTTCTTTTTTCAGAAGATCAGCCTTAAGTACCTTTATATCCGCTAAGGGATATTTTTCCGCAAGGCCATAAAGCCTTTCCGTGCGGCTTCCTCCATGTGCATATATGCATGCTTCGGGAAAACGCTTTAATAAATGCTCTGTATATGCTATCCCCGTATCGGAGGATGCGCCTGCTATAACAGCCGTATATGCCATAACCTATCTGACCTGTGCGCTTATCTGCGCAGATGAAACCTTCTTCCCGTTCTGATTCATTATCATGCCCTTTACCTTTATCATACGGGTGGATTCATGTATTTCCTCAACCGTTCCCAATACGGTAAGGGTATCTCCTATGTATACGGGAGAATGAAAACGGCTCCTTACCTCCTGAAGCACGCAGTGCTCTCCCGGAAGGTACATGCCTGCGAGTCTTGAATAAAAAGAGGATGTGAGCATGCCGTATACAAGCCTGCCCTCCATGCCGTGCTCTCTTGCATATGCTTCATCCTTATGCATGGGATTTTCATCTCCGGAAAGCTTTTCAAATGCTTCCTGCATTTCTTCCGTGACCCGGACCGTAAAGGTTTCGGTCATGCCTATCTTTAACTCTTCAATGGTATAAGTGTTCATATTGAGGCCTCTATGATATCAAGCATCTCTCCCACATTCTGCATCCCTACTACATCCTTCATCTTGAATTTAAAACCAAAGGCATTCTCTATCTCGGATACAAGCGTGATGTGCATAAGTGAATCCCAGTCCTCTATGTCATCGGCCACCGTCTCTTCGGTAACCACGATACTGTCATCCTCAAATACCTCATGAAAAACTTCATTAACCTTTTTTAAAATATCTTCCCTGCTCATGATCTCCTCCTTACCAGTAACAGCCATGCTCTACATTCTTTTCTTTTTCCGGATCTATCTTTTCATCATCACCCGGCCTTACCCAGGCATCATTATAAAAGCCCTTTAATTCTTCCATATCATCCCAGCGCTTTCCTCTGATACCGAAAAGCAGCTGCAGCGCGCCTCCCATATGGATCACATTTCTTCCGGAATCCGCAAGCTTTGCTGCAAGCGGCATTCCGTAGGCACCGCAGGCAATGAGCGCCACATCGAAATCACGCCCCATAGCCTCCTCATACATATGTTCCAGCGCATCATACCATGATTTAAACCGTTCATCCTCCGTCTGATATATGGTCTGAACCGCTTTAATGGTCTGAAGTTCAAATTTGGGAAGGATATCCGTGCCGGAAAAAAGTCTGTCCCTGTTTTCCCTGTACTGTTTTTCTATGCTTTTTGCATACGGATGGATCACAAGAACCTTCTTCCCCTTAAGGGCCGCGCTCCAGGGATCATCCCTGTGATACCAGGGCTCAAGCCCTTCAAGCCTTCCGTAGGAAACATCCCTTCTTCCGTAACGCTTTAACATCACATCCTCCATCTGGTTAAACCAGACGCTTATCAGATCAAAGCTTCCTATGGCTTTTCCAAGGGTTTCCGCAAAGCGGTCCATGGTATCCTCGGGGTCAAAATATCCCGCAAGAAGATAAAGCAGACTGTATTTATCGTGGGTCTGCTCCTTTCCTCTTTCCTCTTTCTGCCGCACAACAAGAGCTCCCAGCTCATTTCCGCCTATACGGCCGGCTGCGAGTTTTTCTCCTTTAAGGAGTTTCTCCTTAAGATACGTGTTTGTTTCTTCAGCTGTGAGTATGTGCTTTCCATTGTATTTCTTAAAGTTCATGGGTATCCCCATGTGCTTGTCAAGAAAGCTCCTCACCTTCCATATAAAACGCTTTATATTCCATGATATATACATAACAATAAATTATACCACAAAATCTGCTCTGTCTGCCATTCTTGACGGTTTACATAAATATCTAAAGGCTCCACTGGGTCTTAAAACCTCGTGGAGCCCTTTTTTGATATGCTGAGCAGATCTTTGTCATCCTGAAACTCTTTTGTTATCCTGAGCAAACAGGAAACGGATGGAGCGTTTCTCACAGCTTCTCTATCTTACAGCTGTGGTGTTTATATTCCGCATCCGTGGCAGTTACCTCTTTGTCATAATTGATACTGATAAGCAGGAGATTTCCTTCATAATGTTCAAGCTTTTGTGGATAATTCTTATTTCTTATCTGATCCGCCGCTGTGCGCAGAGTCTTATCGTATTTAAGCTCAATAAGCATCGCCGGCTTTTCCGGATGCTTCGGAGATGGGAGATATACGATATCAACGTATCCCTTTCCGCTATCCAGTTCCTGTATGGTGGTGTAATACTTCTGCGCCGAGTAATACGCCATCTGCACGGCGTAAGAAAGAGCCGCCTCGGAATTGTAAGTCTTATTTTCAGCGGTATCATGGAACCACTCAAGCAGCTCTGCCACTTTTTCTTCGTCACATTCCCAGGTAGCTTTCAACAGATCCTGAGATTTTTTAAAGGCTTTAAAGGTATATGTCCACTCCTCGGACTTTGTGGAGGTCTTGAATTCATCAAGGATCTCACGATTGGGGATATAGGCTTCTTTAGTCCTGTTATCATAGCAGAGATATCCGAGATTTATAAGAAGCGCCAGCACATCGTCCCTGCCATGAAAGGTGGTCATATCATTCTGGTATGTGGAGATATCCGCCTTTACCCTTCCACCATCCATCATAAGTGCGACTGCATCCTTTAAGCCATCCAGATTCATGCGGATATATTCAGCAAGAGCCTCGTATGTCTCGGTCTTGTTCCAATAATTCATTATATGTCCGGTAGTAACGGCTTTGACAACAGATAATGGGCTGTAAATGGAATATCTCTCAGGTTCAAGTGCATTTCCCGTTTTCTTTAAAAACGCATATCCCTCATCCGGAGGTATCACATCACTGAGCTCATATCCATCATACCAGGCCTTGATCTCCTCAAAATCCCTTCCATACCTCTCACAGAGTTCCTTTACCTCATCCTCCGTAAATCCGGTAAAAGGCGCAAGCTGCATGGGATTTATAATGGAATAATCATCAAACATATTAAGTGCGGAATGTTCACCGTATTTTTTGATCGGCAATATTCCCGTCATATACGCAAGGGCCACATATTCCCGATCCTTCAGCCAGTCACGCAGAAAATCAAGATACAGACGCTGCCCGTCTTTGTCTTCCTTACGCACACGGAAAATCGCATCCCATTCATCGATGATGATTACAAACTGAACCCCACTCTTTCTGTAAAATTTTTCCAGGCTGTAAAACAGGTCTTCCCTGTCATATTTCACATCAGGGTAGGCTTCTTCCAGATCGTCCAGTATCCTTCCGGACATCAACTTAAGTGAGGCATCGACATCCTTACCATCTTTGATAAAGTCTGTCATGGCAATCTTTATCACATCAAACTGGTTAAGGTACTTATCCCAGTTCTCATGACCGGCTATCTTAAGAGTCGAAAATATCTCCCTGCTGTCCACTTTTCCGTAATAGGCGCTTAGCATGTTTGCAGCCATGGATTTACCGAAACGACGGGGGCGGGATACGCTGATATAACACTGTTCCGTTTTTAAAACTGTATTAAGATATCCGATCATCTCTGTTTTATCAACGTAGATTTCCGAATTGAGCGCCTTTTTGAATTTTTCATATCCCGGATTAAGATATATGCCCATAAAATCCCTCCCGTTTAAGAGCCATCAGGCGGAATATTCTGCCTTCTGTCCTTAGTAATTGATTATACCACAAACGCTGATAACGAAGCTTTTGAAAATAAGTGTAAACAAAAAGGACTGTGAAAGCCGGATAATATCCCTTTTTCACAGTCCCCAGATCCTTCGGGATTCGCGCGAAGGATCTTTATTTACTTACCGTCACCACTGCCGTGCCGGTAAAGTTCTTCTTTCCCGTAAGCTTTACGGTAACAGTTCCGTTTTCAGAAGTTACGGGAGCTTCAGTTGCATACATTGCTTTTGAAAGCTTTGTCTTTTTTGTAAGGCTTACCCATACTTTTTCACCTGAAATGAACCCTGTCCTCTTTGCCGTCTTTATGCTGCCGTCTTTATTAAACTTTGCAGCGATCTCGGGACTGCTTTCCGTTACAGGCTTAGGATTGATGGTAAACTCGCACTTGTTTGCCTTAAGCAGCTTATTGGATGCGGATACAAGCTTCTTTAACTTCTTGTATTCTGCTTTAGGCATCTGCTTGTCCACACCCTTTTTGATCTTTATCTTTGCAAAGAATGAAGCCTTCTTTGCCCTGCTTGCATCTTTGTTATTGGATGCCTTGAAGCTGATATCAAATACTTCATCTGCCTTAAGCTTCACGCCTTCGTTTGCACTTACCTGCGAAAGGATATCATCAAGGATAAGCTTTGCATTCACAAGCTTGCTGTCAGGAAGGATCTTTTCACCCGTGTAGGTTACTGCATTTGTGTACTCATATCTGAGATTTAAGGAAACAGTCTTTCCATCAATAGTAACACTAGCTGTCTTATCCTGCGATATGGTTGCGGGAGTTACATAGGATGCCATATCCTCAGGGCTTATATAAACCTCACCTTCCTTAAGGGCAGGAGTTGTGGGTGTCACATCATCTCCGGAGCCGGGTGTAGGGGTAGGCGTTTCATCATCTCCGGATCCCGGTGTAGCCTTTTTTTCAGCAGGGATCACAGTGTCCTCCTTCTCAATCTCGTTCTTTCCCTCTGCATCAGAGAAGTATCTTCCGCATCCCGTGCATTCCCAGTATTCGATATTTCCTGAAACTGTCTCCGTGGCCTCCACCATGTCATAGTGTTTTAGATCGTGCACGTGATTAAGTGCCGGAATTTCTCTGGTTTCCTCATGAGACGCATCATTCTTACATACTCTCTTCTCAAGACCCGGTTCAGTTTCTTTTGCAGGGGTTACCACTGTCCACTCACCCCAGTCATGACCAAGAGCTTCTGAATTTACAGTCTTTTCCTGCTTTTTAAAATCAGGATTTTCAAATTCTGCTGTATAGATCACGGTTCCTGCCTTATCGCAGGTTGCTGTCCCGCCTGTAATCTTAGTATATACAGTTTCGGTTTCTTTATGCGCGGCAACTCTTTTACAGCTGCGGCTTGCAGTCACGGTACTGTAATCCGGCGCCCACTCATAGCTCGCGGCATTCCAGTCATGTCCAAGAGAATCTGTCTTCTGCTTTTCCACTGCACCGCAGACAGTACATGTAAATGTAAGTTCGCCGTGTTCTTCACAGGTAGGATCCTTGGTCTTTACTCCCTTCTCATCTGCCCAGGTATGTCCGAGCGCTTCGCCATGTTCAAATGTTTCCTCACCCTTTATTCCGCATACTTTACAGGACTTGTAATATACAGCCTTGCCCACACAGCCTGCGGGATATTTAAGATATTTATCATCTGCGGTTTCGGTATAATCATGGTCATGGAAGCATGCCATGATCTCCACATCGCCCTCCGGCATGGTGAAACTTCCGTCATCTGCGATCTCAAGAGAATCCCCGGGAGCAGCTACCACCATCCAGTGCTTAAAGCTCTGTCCTGCCTTCGGCGTGGGTGTAAGAGTGACCTTTGTTCCTGCCTTTGCTTCATCATTATCAACATCGGCTGCAGCTGTGCCAAGACCGTCATTTGTGACTTTTACCGTGTAGTAAGGTCTTGCATCAGTCCCCCATACGGCAGTCAGTGTCAGGTCTTCCTTTACGGTGATCTTACTGCCTGCAGAATACAGCTTCTCTCCTATCTTCCAGCGGTCAAACACCTTACCATCAGGTTCCGTGAAGCTGCATTCCGGAAGTGTATATTCACTGCCGGTATCTACTTCCACAGCTTCCATGGTTCCGCTGCCTTCACCGGCTGCAAAGGTGATGTTCATTTTATCTGTCTTGGCGGTGAAATCTATATACACAAGCTTCAAAGTTCCGCCGGAAGAAGTCTGTCCCGGAACTGCCACCGTTGTCTTATCATAGTCTATGCCTTCGGTCAGTCCCTCCACCTCGACAATAGTATGATCGTCGAACGTATATCCTTCTTCTGTCGAAAGATAGAGTGAAAGGCGATATTTACCATTGGACTCAAAAGGTGTACCTGTCTTCCATTCATCATAAATCCCATCTCCGCCGTATTTATACTTAGAGTCATATGTATAGTATGAATAACCGTCCGGTATCGTACCCTTGATCCACCCGTCTTTTGCACGGATTTCAGTTCCTGCGTGTGTCAGTAAAAACTCATATGTAAAACTATCATAGCCATGTTCCTTATTGTATGCATATTCTGCAGTTGCTATTTCCTCTTCAGTCGCAAGATGCACATGACTGCCTTCAAGCAGGTCGTAATCTAATGACGGAAGTACTCCGCCCACCGGAGGGACTACGCCTGTAACAGTGATCGTATCAACAATATCCTCCGCATCCGAGCACCACATTGCCATCAATGTGATCTGCGTAGTTTTGGAGAAATATCCATCCTCTATCGTGATCTTATCACCCGGATCATACAACACGCCGTCATATTTCCATTTATAAAACTTTCTGTTTACGGGAGGCGTAAACGTGCATTCGGGTAAAGTATATTCCTTCTTTGCATCCGTCACATCCTCCATCGTGCCGCTTCCGATACCTGCATCAAAATGTACAGTATAGGTCCGGTCTTTCCATGCCGCATCAAAGATCAGGTTGGAATATACATTAATAATGTCACCCGGATGGTAAAATGTATTTGCTGTAGTATCATCATTGCCGGTCCCGCTTCTTAGTACATAGAATCTATGCTCTTTGCCTGCCGGAGCCTCCAGATAATCAGTTAATGTGTATGCCGTTCCGACTCCGTTTACATCATCAGTCCATGTATTGCTTTCATCATTAAAATCCACATATTTAACTGTATATTTTGCATCAGCTGCAGCCTGCGCTGTATATGCCTTCTTAATGATCACACTTCCATCATTTTCACGACTCAAACTTACATCCACACGGCTGTTATTGATGTATGATTTCAGTTCAGTTTCCGGTGCAAATACATATCCGGCATTAGTTTTCACATTAAATACGGCATAGTACTTCTTTCCCGCCTCAAGTACTGAGCCATCGTTAAATGAAGTTCCTGTAGAAAGTTTCTCAGCCCCATCCGTATCTGCATCATAGCTTCCTGCTTCATACCAGCCAAAATCCGAGATCTGATAACCAGCCTCCTCCGGTACGGAAAATGAAGTATACTTCGGCAGTCTTCCACCTGTATAGATCTTATTCGGAAGTCCCGCCGTAAGACTGATATTCTTTACCTGTTCGCCCTCGGTAATATAGAATCTTGTTCCCGAATTATTTTCCGTGAGAATAAGATTACTTCCAAAAGTAGTGCTCTCTTCACCGATCTCAAGTTCTACCTGGTCTGTTGAAGTTTGGGTCGGCGTACCATAGACACATATCCTTGCCGTGTTGGTCCCTTCGATCCAATGGGTGCTCTGTTCTAACCCCGCAGGAAGATTCTTAATACGGATCACAGAAGCGTCTCCCCTTTCCGAAAGAGCTAATCCCTCAAAATACACATTGATATACTGCGTCTTCTGCTCTGCCTCATCGGCAGTCTGCGCTGTTGCAGCACCCACAACACCTGTAAATATCCGATCTGCGTCAATACTTACATATCCCGTTGTATTTTTCCATACAGGTTTAAGTTCCATCCCTCCATAAAGCAGCTTTGTACTGCCTGCATCATATTGCTTACCGGTCACAGCATTTTCCCATTTACCGGCAAAAGTTCTTCCAAACGGCGGTATAAATCCACAGGTAGCAGGAAAAGTATATTCGGTAGCCACGTCTATATTTACAGGATCCATGCTGCCGGTTCCCCCATTCGGGACAAAAGAAATCGTTACCGGTGCGTTTAAATCTATATCAAAATATTCACTCGAAGCTGTATTTGCTACGATTCCGCCTTTTGAATGCCTTGCCCTGATACTGATCTTATATTTTCCCGATCCTTCTCTTACAACGTCATTGCCAAATTCCCACCGGAGATACGAAGTACCGGCAGCAAATATCTGATCATCCCTTTTATTATCCCCCATCCATTTATATAACCATACATCATAACAATCTGCGCCGGGAACTGCCGTCCATTTCACAATTCGCGAGTTTATATCAATAGTAAAAGACGAAGGATCCACAGTTCCATATGCCCCCTCAATTTTTTTGCCTGCACTCCAGTCGGAATAACTGTACCACATGCCATTGGCAAAATAATTAACCTTAAAGCTATATGTATTTCCGGGCAACAAAAAATCCGAACAATCATAATAATTATCTGACACATACTCTTCAAAACTAGAACTACCATTATCTATACTTATCTCGTATTTCGACGGATGCCCCGTCACACCCCACCTTGCTATATTTCCATCCCATCTGAGGTTTGAGATCGTAACCTCCTCATAGGCGCGCACCGGCAATGCAGGAATATACCCTGCTGTCATGGCAAACGCCAGCACGAATACCAATATCCTCCTGCAGATATTTTTCATCATGCACATTCTCCTTCCCTTCATTCTTCCGTTCATTTTCCTTCTGCCCTCCTTTTTTTTTAAACAAAGTTTTTTTATAAAATAAAAGAGACCCGTCACACCTCAAAAAGGTATGGCGAGCCCCTTAAACGATCAGATTATACAAGCGTACTATCGTTCGTTCGTTC
>JAFYBJ010000053.1 GCA_017540265.1 Lachnospiraceae bacterium | reverse complement strand
GTGCCCTTTATGGATACAAGTCGCAGTTCCATAAGACGCATGCCGGCAGTCCTTCCCTTAAGTATCCACATGATCACGCCTCTGTAAATAAGCATGAAGATGAGATATATCAATATGTTTCTTATTATGCCGTTATAGCTGAACATTTCAGCTAAAGAACTCTCCTTTATAAAAGCCGCGCTGAAAACAGCAGAAGGTATGATGACTATGATCTCATCAATTATAAGAGCCATGATACGGCGGTTAAAAGAAACCGCAAAACCCGGTTTTAATTTATCTTCTGCTGCGGAACGCGGCCTCGGAAGGATTCTTTTAAATAAGATCACAAGCGACCATCCTGTGACCGCTCCCAGGGTGTTCATTATAAGATCATCCGTATCACACATCCTGTAAGGCCTGGGATAAATAAAGAAAAGGCCCGAAAGCTGGGTAAGCTCAAAAAAAACCGACAGCAACGCTCCGTACAGCGCCGTCTTTTTTAAATTCAGATCAAATATATACCGGATCAGAAAACCAAAGGGTACAAAAAGAATGATATTGAACAGCTTCTCCCAATGATACGGGATAAGTAGCAGATTCTTTATAAGATCATCTCCGCCAATAAGTAAATACAGCTGTATCTCTTTTATATAATCGCCAAAACCATTAAACGGGATAAGCTGCATATACGGGGTATCCAGATACATAACGTCACTGATATCCGGGAAAGACATCATTGTCGTAAAATAAGCTGCAAAACAGTAAAGCAGGAACAGATATACACAGGTGCAGCGTATCACATCCACTGTCCTGTTCTTTTTGTATTTTACGATCACATAAGGCAAAAGAGGGGCAAGACTCACATAAGGAGCAACCTGCAGCGCCGTGATCATGGCAATGATCCAGTTAGCCATTCCCTCTATTCCTCTGTCATTTCCCGGCACATCCCGGCCTTTGTCCAATTATCAGTCTGCCCCTGGGTTACACCTACTATCAGCTGCTCGCCGTCTTTTTCCTTCACCAGTCCGGCTCTTAAACATAGCTCTCTTTTTTTGCCGGCCATCATGAGGTGATAATTCAGAATATATATTTCACCTTTTTTTACTTTCCCCAGTACTCTTTCTTTTGTAAATTCAGCCATGAAGTAGTAATAATCTTCAGGCGCAATAAGTCCTTCTATCTCATCTCTTGAATCCTTAAAGAAATCCGAACCAAATCTTGATGTGCCAAGCTCGGAAAACTCATCAGATGCGCTGTACTGTATATAGTTACAGGAAGCAGGATCCACGGTATAGATACTGATAAAATCTCCCATCAGCACGGATATCCGGTTATAGGTAGCAGTCTCTTCACGCAGCCTGTCTATGAGTTCCTGCTGCTTCATCTGGGAATCAATATTATTTACAGCCATCACCACATGATTTGTATTTTTATTAAGGCGCACTATCTTCGTGCTTACATACACGGCACCGTTTTCCGAATACTGCCTGTATGACTGTGCCACATCATCGCCTCCCGTTCTTATGTTCGTCAGCACCCTGTAGGTATATGTAAATGCGCCGCTTTCATCCAGTGCTTTTAAGACATTTTCCTTTGTGAATATATCAATAAAATTTTTTCTGTCATCTTCATACAGAAACTTCATTGCATCTTTACGGGAATTTTCAAAGAAATTCTCTCCTCTTCTGGTTGCCGATATTCCCCTGCTTTCCGTATCCGGCGAATACTGCGTAAATTTTTCCGTATCGAGATCTATATGATAAAGATCTATATAATCTGCAGAAAGCGCGCTTGCGACACCGGTATAGGTAAGTGTCTGCTCCGTATCGGATGATATATCAAGCACAGCTACCGCATACGCGCCGGTTTTATTTACCGGATTTTCAGCTATCTTTTTTATCAGTCCGTTTATTGTCTCACCCGTCTTAGCGATCTCGCTTACAATGATCCTCTGTCCCACATTTTTACACTGAAGCAGCCTGTCCTTAAATGTGTCATTCAGACCGCTATATCTTTTCCTGAATTCGGTAAAGGATCTGCTGCATCTTACGACGCGAATCTTATCCCCGTCTAATTCAACAACTGCCATAGGCTGTGTATTATAATAGTGTTTTACAGACTCATCCTCATCATTATAAACGCCACCCAGATCATAAAGATTTAACGAGCCCACCGTCTTTTGATAATCAGACTCAGCGGGATCTTCAAAACCTATCTGTATACCCTTCCTGTAGCGTTCGTGTATATCCTTAAGAGAAATCGGCTTACAGAAATGGTATCCCTGCATCTTTGTACATCCGATCTCTCTTAAAAAATCCACCTGTTCCGCAGTTTCAACGCCTTCACAGACTGTCTCTATTCCAAGACTTACAGCCATGCGCATGAGCTCTGTCAGTATGACCCTTGATTTCGGCGTAGTCTCAAACTGTCTCATAAAACGCATATCAAACTTTATCAGATCAAACTGTATCTCCTGAAGAAGATCAAGGGATGAATAACCACTGCCGAAATCATCCATCCATACAGGAAAGCCAAGATCCTGGAAACGCTTCACCTGCTCCTTCATAAATTCAAAGTTTCTGCCTACAACACTTTCCGTTATCTCTATGGTGATAAGATCCCGTGATACTCCGGCTGCATCTACACGGTTGCATATCTCCTCCACAATATCACAGACCTCAAAATCCGTACGTGAAAGGTTTATCGAGATGGGAACTACATGAAACTGCTTATCTTCGATCTGATTCCTGATACGTTCAAGTACCGCATCAAGTATATGAAGATCCACTTTATAGATAAGCATGCTGTCTTCAAGTATGGGGATAAAATCAGCCGGAGAAAGCATTCCCTTTTCCGGATCTATCCATCTTGCAAGCGCCTCCTCGTCACACACCCTTTTATTTGTGGCGCGTACTATCGGCTGATAAAAAGGTACTATCCAGTTTTCCGCTATCGCGCGGTCGAGATTGTCTATGATATACTGCCGGTTAAGCTCATTTTGAAGCATCTTGCGGTCAAAGTAATTAAAGTAGGAAACATTATCCTTCCTTGAAATATTGCAGGCATATTTTGCTCTGTCACATGCAATGGAAGTTTCCACTATGCCCATGGAATCAAGATAGATACCGGCTCTTACGGGAAGAGTCTTTCCGCCATTGGCACTCTTCATTTCACTGAAGATCTTCTTAAGCTTCTTCTCAAGATCTTTTTCCTCGGTAAATACCGCAAAATGATCCTGCCCGAAACGGCTGCTGTTTTCCTCTCCAAACTGTTCAGCCACCAGTCCGGCAAGCTCTTTTATAAGATTATCACCCTCTGCAAAACCAAACTTCCTGTTGTAATATTTCAGCCCGCTGAGATTAATATATACAAGCGCGGAAGATATATCATTTTCATGCATGATATTTCTGCCGTTTTCCGCAAGCTTGAAAAAATATGTCATGCTGGGAAGGCCTGTCAGAAAATCATAATTCATCTCGCGGAAGATATCGCGTTCACGACCTACTTCTTCTATACAGCTCATAGCCGGCATATGTTCTGTCAAAGAGTGAAAACCCATAACCATTCCCCACCATTAAAATGTCAAAATCTTTTGGACCCTATTATAATATTATACAATATCGCGAGTGCAAACGAAATCAGGGCAAGTAAAACAAGCATGAGCGGTATGCCGGCAAATGCGGACATATCGGTTTTTACAAGCCCCGATGACAGTATGAATTCCAAAACAAAAGGATGTATAAGATATACGATAAACGATGATTTCGGAAGGATCACGGGGATTTCCGCTTTTAAAGGTCTTGAGAAAAATGCAAATACGGCGGCGGCAATAAAAAATACCTGCGTCGACATCGGCGTTGAAAAAGCATAGCAGGGAGCACCGTCCTTAAAACTCTGTGTAGCAGCTGCAAGGACCGAAAAAGCAAACAATATGGCAGCCGCTATAAGTATAAGTATCTGATCCTTTCCCGATCTCTTTTCCTCATTCCAAAAACTAAAAATATAATGTCCAAGCACAAAATATCCTGCATAGCCTGTAAATACGGAAAGATCAAAAAGACCGGCAAGGTCCATAAGAAGATATTTAAAAGGAAAATCAAAGAGAAATAAATTCGGAAGGAATATACCGAAAATAAAAAAAACAGAAATAAACAGCAGACAATTCTCTTTTTTTTCACAGCCTTTTTTTATAATGGGTACAAGAAGAAATATGATGCCTAACATAGGCAGAAACCAGAGATGATATTCCCCCGGTTTCTTAAAAAGCGCCAGGATCACATCCTCTTTCCATGCAAGCGGATCGCCCGCCCTGCCTGCGGATATGAGACCTGCCGCAAAATATAATGCCTTCCAGATAAAATATATAAGAAAATATTTTAACGTCCTGTGCTTAAGAATATAAAGAACACCTTTATCTTCTTTTAAAGGCGAAAGCGCCAATGCCCCGGAAAGCATAACAAAGAGCGCAACACCCGTAAAAGCCAGTATATTGCAGGCCAGTGCAAAAGTGCTCTCCGCGCTGCCCGGTACTGCTTTTTCAGTCCACTGTGCCGAAACATGAACAAGCAGTACAAGCAATACGGATACTACTCTTAATATGTCAAAGGACTTAAACCGCGGCATATCATTCTATAATTGTCTCTGCCTTATATCCTGCCGCTCTCGTCTGGTTTTTAAGATCATCCAATGCAGGCATGAGCTTTTCATATGTAGCATATGCCAGATTGAAATGTCTCATAGCCTCATCCCTGTCTTTTCTTTCATTCGCATAGAAGCAGTCGCATGCGTGATCGTGAAGTTCCTTGTGCAGGCCTTTTACCCTGCCGAAAGCCTCAACGCCTGTGATCTTACTATCCTTCTGTGCACAGAGCCACTTGCCTAACTTACATCCGTCAGGATTATTAAGCTGCTCTATCCTTAAGGTTTCGAAGCCCACTATCATATTGTAAAGACGCCATGTGAAGATCAGGTGATCTACCTTGAATACAGTGAGCCAGTCCTGAACTTCCAGCTTTGAAAGGCCTCTGGCCATATCACTCCTGTTGCCGTCTACATCTCTGGATATCTTGTAAAGGAAACGTCCGGTATCCATACATTCGTTGTAAAGGGCATCATAGGAAGTAGCCATGGCATTACCTATTCCGACGAATGCATTTGTAAGATCGGACTGATTCCTTATCTCATTGTAAATAGCATCTATATCCTTACCTATGCTGTCTACCTGGGAATCCATGCTTTTTAAGCTTTCAACGGATCTGGTCACGCTCTCATTGCCTTCCTTAAGCCTGTCTGCCGTCTTTTTAACAGAATCCTGAAGGGAATCCATTCCGGCCTTGAGCTTTTCCACATATCCCACGACATCATCCGCACAGGCCGTAGTCTGGTTTGAAAGCTGACCCATCTGCTGGGCTACAACCGCAAAACCTTTTCCGCTCTCACCGGCCCTTGCAGCCTCGATGGAAGCATTTAATGCAAGCAGGCTGGAATTATCCGCAAGATCCTTTACTGTATCTATGATGGAATTTATCTGATCGACCTGTTCCCTGAAACTCTCAACCTGCTGCCCCACCTCACTCATCTGGCCGGCAGAAGAGCTTATAAGCCCTATGGAACCTGTCATATCATTCGTACATGCACCGGAAGCGGCGGATACGGCGCCCGCCTTTTCTCTTATGCTTTTTGCAAAATTCTGTATATTGGAAACCGAATCCGATAATTCACTTCCCGAATCCCTCATGGTCTGTACGGATCCGCTCTGCTTTATTACCTCCTCAAGCATGGTACGCACTACGGAGCTGTCTCCGATCCGTGTCATGGACCGGTTCATACGCATAACATACTTATTATTGGCTTTAAGGAAAGAATCTATCATGCCGTTATAAGCTTCTGCAGCTTCAGGATGCGTAAATTCCGATGCATCCGCAAGATCAAATTTTCCTTCCGATGCAGCTTTCATATATTCGAGAAGCTTTGCATAATCGGCGCTGTATGAGTCTGTTGTTGTCTTCTTTCCAAACATGTAGTAACCTCCCTTATAAGATCCTTCGGGCTAAAGCCCTCAGGATGACACGAAATCCAGCGTCACCCTCAGAATAACCTAAAGTATATTATATCACATAAGCATCGCTTTTATATATAAAAAACCCCCGAATAGTTCATCCGGGGGCATTTTATCCTTACATTTTAAGAGCTTACACAATACCCTGTGCGAGCATAGCCTCTGCAACCTTTTCGAAGCCGGCGATATTTGCACCTGCAACATAGTTGCCTTCCATACCGTACTTCTTTGCTGCATCATCTGCCTTATGGAAGATGTCGATCATGATCTGCTTAAGCTTGGAATCAACCTCTTCAAAGGTCCATGAAAGTCTCTCGGAGTTCTGGCTCATCTCAAGAGCGGATGTAGCAACACCGCCTGCGTTGGAAGCCTTACCGGGTGCGAAGAGTACCTTATTCTGCTGGAGATACTCGGTAGCCTCTGTGGTGGTAGGCATGTTAGCGCCCTCAGCCACACAGTAGCATCCATTTGCAACAAGCTGCTTTGCATCAAAGAGATTGAGCTCGTTCTGACGTGCGCAGGGAAGAGCTATATCAACCTTTACGCTCCATACGCCGTTTGCGCTCTCTGCTGCCTTATCTGCAGAGAATACAGCTGATGAACGTCTCTTAGCATAATCTTCAAGAGATCCTCTCTCAACTTCCTTGATCTGCTTAAGAAGCTCTACATCTATACCCTCGGGATCATGGATCCAGCCGTTTCTGTCGGAGCAGGTTACAACCTTTGCGCCAAGCTCCTGTGCCTTCTTTATAGCGTAGGTAGCAACGTTTCCGGAACCGGATACTGCAACAGTCTGACCCTTGAAGCTCTTGCCGTTTGCCTTGAGCATCTCATCCGTGAAGTAGCAGAGACCATAACCTGTAGCCTCTGTACGTGCAAGGGATCCGCCGTAGGTAAGACCCTTTCCTGTAAGCACGCCTTCGTAGATGTTCTTTATTCTCTTGTACTGACCGAACATGAAGCCGATCTCACGTGCACCTGTTCCCATATCACCTGCGGGAACATCGGTATCAGCGCCGATATGTCTGTAAAGCTCTGTCATGAAGCTCTGGCAGAAAGCCATTACTTCCCTGTCGCTCTTTCCCTTGGGAGAGAAATCGGAACCGCCCTTGCCGCCGCCGATAGGAAGACCTGTAAGGCTGTTCTTGAATATCTGCTCAAAACCAAGGAACTTGATTATTCCAAGATATACGGAAGCATCAAATCTGATACCTCCCTTGTAAGGTCCGATAGCTGAGTTGAACTGTACTCTGTATCCTCTGTTTACCTGAACCTGTCCCTTATCATCAACCCAGGGAACACGGAACATAACGATACGCTCAGGCTCAACGATTCTCTCAAGCAGGGCAGCATCCCTGTACTTCTTCTCGTTTGCGTCGATGACAGGTCTTAAAGAATTAAGCACCTCATCAACAGCCTGGATGAATTCGGGCTCAGCCGCATTCTGCTTCTTTACTTTCTCGAGTACCTCGTCTACATAAGACATTTTAAATATCCTCCTTGTTTAACATCGGGAACATGCTCCCGTTTTTCATAAAAACACAAAAGTTTTTATATCAGATATTCCGGGATAGTACAATAAAAAGTTCCCTCTGTGTCCAATATACTGCACAAATCGATCAATAGAGTCCGCTTACTGCTTATTTGTTAAGGAATTCGTCGATCGCCTTTGCAGCTGTCTTACCGGCACCCATTGCAAGAATGACCGTTGCAGCGCCCGTTACGGCATCACCGCCGGCATATACCAGATCACGGCTGGTCTTTCCGTTATCATCGGCCACTATGCACTTTCTGCGGTCAACCTCAAGACCTTCAGTGGTGGAAGATATGAGCGGATTGGGTGATGTTCCGAGAGCCATTATCACGGTATCAACATCGATCGTAAATTCGCTGCCTGCCACCTCAACAGGAGACCTTCTGCCGGAAGCATCGGGCTCGCCAAGTTCCATTCTGATACACTTTATGCCGCTTACCCAGCCCTTTTCATCGGCTATTATCTCAACAGGATTTGTGAGGAGATCAAAGATGATGCCCTCTTCTTTTGCATGATGCACTTCCTCTGCTCTTGCGGGAAGCTCGGATTCACCTCGTCTGTAAACGATGTGTACCTCAGCGCCGAGACGTAAAGCCGTACGCGCCGCATCCATTGCCACATTTCCGCCGCCTACCACGGCAACCTTCTTACTCTTCATGATGGGAGTCTTTGAACCCTCTTCATAAGCCTTCATGAGGTTGCTTCTGGTAAGATATTCATTTGCGGAGAATACTCCGTTTGCATTCTCTCCGGGGATTCCCATGAAACGGGGAAGACCTGCACCGGATCCGATATAAACCGCATCAAAGCCTTCTTCATTTAAGAGCTCGTCGATGGTGATGGACTTACCTACTATAACGTCGGTCTCTATCTTTACGCCAAGGCTCTTAATATTTTCTATTTCCTTCTCCACAACCTTTTCCTTGGGAAGACGGAACTCGGGAATACCGTAAACAAGCACGCCGCCTGCCTTGTGCAGAGCCTCGTATATGGTCACTTCGTAACCGGCCTTTGCAAGATCGCCTGCACAGGTAAGTCCGGAAGGACCTGCACCTATAACAGCCACTTTCTTACCGTTCTTTTCCTTTGCGGGAGTGGGCTTAATACCGTTTTCCCTTGCCCAGTCGGCAACGAAACGCTCAAGCTTTCCTATGGATACAGCCTCGCCCTTTATGCCTCTTACGCACTTTCCTTCGCACTGCTTTTCCTGCGGGCATACACGGCCGCAGACTGCGGGAAGGGCGCTGGATAAGCTGATCACCTGATATGCATCTTCAACTTTTCCCTCTTTTAATTCCTGTATGAATCCGGGAATGTTTATGGAAACAGGGCAGCCCTCTACGCACATGGGCTTCTTGCAGTTTAAGCATCTGGTGGACTCGGCCATAGCCTCTTCCATATTGTAGCCTTCGCAGACTTCTTCGAAATTACGGGCCCTCTTTGCGGGATCCTGCTCGCGCACGGGCACTTTTTTCATCATATCGACTTCCATCTTCAGACACCCTCCTTTGCCTTTTCAAGCGCTGCAGCCTCCTCGGGCTTATACATCGCGGATCTTCTCATCGCCTCATCCCAGTCTATCTTCTCGGCATCAAATTCAGGACCGTGAACGCAGGCAAACTTGGTATCATTGCCGACCTTTACCCTGCACGCTCCGCACATACCTGTTCCGTCCACCATGATGGGGTTCATGGATACTACGGTATGGATGTTTAATTTCTTTGTAAGAAGGCTTAAGAACTTCATCATTATCATGGGTCCTATGCAGACGCAGTGATCGTATTCCTTACCTTCCTTTGTGACCAGATCCTCCATGCATACGGTAACATTGCCTGTTCTGCCATAAGATCCGTCATCCGTGGTGATATACAGATTTCCGACAGCTTTCATCTCATCTTCAAGTATTAAGATATCCTTTGACCTTGCACCTACGATAACATCTGCGGTGATGCCATGCTCATGAAGCCACTTAACCTGGCAGTAAACAGGAGCGGTTCCGAGACCGCCGGCCACGAAAACTATCTTCTTTTTCCTTACCTCTTCAATGGGATCCGTGCAAAGATCCGAAGGATTACCCAAAGGACCTACGAAATCAGCAAGATATTCACCTGCCTCCTTCTTTGACATCTCAATAGTACCTGCTCCTATGGTCTGGACCACTATGGTCACGGTGTGTGCATCCCTGTCGTAATCGCAGATGGTAAGCGGTATGCGCTCGCCTTCCTCATCCGTACGTACGATAACGAACTGCCCCGGCATGCAGGAGCGTGACACCATAGGTGCATCCACGACCATCCTGAACGTATTGGCGTTCAGCCATTCCTTTTCAATGATCTTAAACATAAACTGCCTCCTCTTTCCTGATTAAAACAAATCAGCTCTATTTTATATTTATTTGAGAAAATACGCAAGACAGGGGGCAAAGACAGGGAGACGGTTCTGCTGTCTTGTTCATATTGCGAGATCCTTCGCTACAGCAAACGGGCTCGCCCGTTTTCTGTCCGCTCAAGGATGACAAAATTAAGTAAAAATATGGTAGTATGAAAACGCTATGAATTGTAAGAAAGACATATTTGAATTTAAGACCATTGCCCGCATACACACGGATTTTCCGGAAAAATTCGGGATACCAAGGCAGAGCGGCCTGGTAAAAGATGCCCGCGGAAAGGTGATATTCCTTCCCGAATTCAGGCACCCGGATGCCATAAAAGGTATAGAGGAATATGACAGGCTCTGGATCCTTTTTATCTTTTCGGAAAATATAAGGAAGGATAGTTCTTCCGGAGAAGCTTTGCATTGGAACGCCACAGTGACGCCGCCCAGGCTTGGAGGAAAGGAACATAAAGGCGTATTCGCGGCACGCTCTCCTTTCAGGCCCAATCCCGTGGGACTTTCATGCGTAGAACTTAAAAGAGCTTATATTGACGAAAAGCTTGGACCCGTGCTTGAAATCTCAGGCGTCGATATGCTTGACGGCACGCCGGTCGTAGATATAAAACCCTATATACCTTATGCGGATGCTTTCCCGGAATCAAGAGGAAGCTTTGGCGAAGAGGGTGTTTTAAATAAGCTTAAGGTGATCATTCCGGAGGAATTATTAAATCTTATCCCGGAAGAAAACAGAAATGCCGTAAAAGATATCATAGCCGAAGATCCCCGTCCCGCCTTTATACATGATGAAGAAAGAGTTTGGGGTGTAAGCTACGCCGGCATGAACATACGCTTTACGGTAAAGGGTGGGATGGCATGCGTGACAGAGGTGTTGCTATAATTCTTATTATTTCACCGCCTGAATATCAATATTTTCTATTGCCGCCTCCGGATCGTCATACCATTCCAAAGACCATATACGCTCTGTATTCCAGCCAAGACCTTTCATCACTGAAGGCTGTATAAGGAAGCGGTCTGCAGCGGTATCTGCTGCTATCATTGACGGTCCGTCCAGCAATATGCCAAGGGAATATCTTCCGGGATCCGCGGCATCGACAACACCTATATCCATGCGGAAATCTGAGCTTCCGACACATACCGATGTCTCCCTTTCCTTAAGGGCGGCAGCCACCTGTACCGCCAGCTCATTTCCGTACTCTCTGCCCTCTGTTTCGATCCCTCTGCCACGCGAAGCATATTCCAGAAACGCCTTAAGGTCTTTGACACCCTGCGCCTTTGTCTTTGATTCATCTATCTGCGAGGGCTTTAAAGCCGCAAATATCTTCATTTCCTTCCTTGCACGGGTCACCGCCACATTAAGACGCCTCCAGCCTCCGTCCCTGTTTAAGGGACCGAAATTCATCGAGACCTTTCCCTCCTTATCCGGACCGTAACCCACGGAGAAGAGTATCACATCCCTTTCGTCACCCTGAACGTTTTCAAGATTCTTTACGAACACGGGCTCATCGGATGCCATATCCGCCTCTTCGTATTCGGGATGGGCCTCAAAGGCTTTCGAAAGGAGATCCTCTATAAGCTTCTGCTGCACTGCGCTGAATGTGACTATTCCCACGGACGGTGCCTTGATCTTACCCGTTTCATCGGGAACAGCAGCCTTAAACCGCTCCATCACCTCTG
Source organism: Lachnospiraceae bacterium (assembly GCA_017540265.1). Classification (GTDB taxonomy): domain Bacteria; phylum Bacillota; class Clostridia; order Lachnospirales; family Lachnospiraceae; genus NK4A136. Next base: position 3,720 of record JAFYBJ010000053.1, on the reverse strand, counting down.
CCGTCACAGCTTCCGCCTCTGCCCTGTTGGTCCTGCCGCCGCCCTTATCATATACGCCTTCCACGGCTTCAAGGCTCACGGCGCTCCTTATATCATCCGGTGAAGGGAAGGTGGAAAGCTTCCCGCCATAATATTTCCTGTTTGAGAATGTGATAAGCGACTCATGCCTTGAACGGTAATGCCACTTCAGATACATGGAAGGCATGGATATCGCAAGACAGTCATCAAGCAGGCTTTCCAGATCTTCATCCTCGTAAAATTCATCATCTATATCATCAGCACCGGCTGACGCCTTGAAGAAGCTTGTGGGCGGCAGCTGTTTCGGATCCCCCACCACGATCACCTTTTTGCCTCTGGCTATGGTTCCCACAGCCTCTGCCGTAGGCAGCTGGCTTGCCTCATCAAATATGACCAGATCAAAAGGCGGGAACGAAGGGTCAATATACTGCGCCACGGATATGGGGCTCATGAGCATGCAGGGCGCCGTCTTCCGCAAAGCATGGGGTATCTCGCTGAAAAGCTTTCGCAATGTCTTCCTGCGTCCCGAGGAAGCCACCGCCTTCTTTAAGATAGTGATCTCTGAAAGATCCTCCTTCTCCGTGGGAAGGCCTGCCGCAAGTTTTGCCTTTAACTCCCTCTTCGCAAGCTCCCTGTACTTTTCCGTATATTCTCCAAAGCGCTCTATAAGGCCTTCATAGGCTGCTGCCCTGAAAGAGGAAAGCTCCGGCTCGCTCTTTATCGCGGAATCTATTATGCCCCTGTAAAGACTTTCAAGAAAAGCAGGTTCACCCTCGCCCACTTTTATCCTTCCGGCTTCGAAGGCTTCTCTCACGGTATAAAGCCCCGCTTCTTCAAGCTTCTGCGCGGCGCTTAAATATCCCGTGTATTCACGGAGCATTCCCGTATTTTCCGAATATCGCTTAAAGCATGCGGAAAGACCGTTAAAGTAATCTTCCTTTTCAAATCCTGAGATATCAATACATGAAGCTGCCGTCTCCGCATCAATGGCTGAAACTGCCTCTTTAAGTGCCGCATGGGCATCCGCATCTTCACCGGCTGCCTGTGTGTATGCCGTCCATTCGCTTCCCGCTCTTTCTTTTACAGACTTTAATCTGTCAGCCTTAAGCAGCGCCTCCCTCAGTTTTGTCAGATCCGTAAGTTCGGAAAGCCACAGGCCGCCAAGCATTGCCTTAAGCTCTCCCGGCACCGCATCAACGCAGGCCTTATGCTCATTATATGCCGCCAGATCCTCAAGACAGCCCTCCGCATTTTCCTTTCCGACCGATGAAGGATTTAATGCGGCAGCCTTTAATTCCTTTACTATCCTGCCTGTATCCAGAGCCTTCTTAAGGAACCACTTTCCCTGTGCCTCCTTAAATTCCGAAAGCAGCGCCCCTGCATTATTCAGGGCGTTTCCGGTAAATACCTGCTGCGTAAAGACCTTCTCCAGCTTCGCCTTCTTCTCCGCACATACCGCTGCATCATCCGCAAGCTTTAAGGCACCCTTCATCAGGCTCTCACAGGAGGGTGAGGCCGCCAGCTCATAAAGCGACGGAACGCCGTCAGCCTTGAGCTCCGCCATCTCATCTAGAAGACGGATACTCTCCCTGTCAGCCTTAAGGCTTACTCCCAGGCTCTTTGAAAGGGCATCAAAGGACGCCCGGGCTTTTTTACAGGTGTCGGAAAGCTCAGCCCAGAGCAGCTTCTTATTATCCCTTAATTCCGCGGAATACTCTGTACTGTTTATTCCCTTCAGGGGATGTACGGAAATATCTCCTACCGGCGCGGCGCTTTCCTCAAAGCTCTTTATGACGGATATGAAATACTTTATCCTGTCAGCATCCACGTCGGAAATATCCTTCGTATCAATCTCTACCTTTCCCCTGTATTCACTGTATTTCTGGGCTTCTCCAATAAGCTCATATAGTGAAAGACCGCACTGCCTCTTTAAATGCACGGCATCTGTCACGCAGTTAAGCTGCTCCCTCATTTCATAAAGCTTGTCTGAGATATCCCCAAACTCCTTCCCGTCTCCGGAAGCCTTTGCTTCAAGGGCTTTTCCGAGCTTCATGAGCACATCGCTCTTCTTCGCCTTATTCGAATGGAGCTCAAGGCAGAAATCGCCTATACCTATGCCCTCAAGACGCTTCTGCACCACAGAGAGTGCAGCCATCTTCTCGGATGCAAACAGCACGCTCTTACCATGATACAGGGCGTTCGCTATCATATTGGTGATGGTCTGGCTCTTACCCGTTCCGGGAGGGCCGTGAAGCACGAAGCTCGCGCCGTCTGCCGCGGCTGCTATTGCAGCCATCTGGGATGAATCCGCGGAAAGCGGCACGCAGAGATCGGAAGGCCTGTACTTTTTATCCAACGCGGAGGGATCCTTGTATATATCTGTTTCGCCAAGCCACTTTCCCTCCATCAGGCTTTTTACCGTGGTATTTTCCGCAAGCTCATCACCTCTGGCTTTCAGATCGTTCCACATCACAAACTGCCCGAAGGAAAAGAGTCCCAGGGCAGAGCAGTTTATGACCTGCCAGCCCTTTCTGCTGCTCACTGCCTCGGATACTATATCGGTTATGAGCTGCATATCCGTCCCGCTCTCGTCCTCGGGAAGCGGATCCAGCCCCTTTATATCCATGCCGTGCATCTGTCTCAGGAATTCAAGCAGGGTGGAGTTTACAAGAGTTTCCTCATGCCTTGTCCTTAATTTAAAGCTCCCTGCCTTAGGCGCCTTCACGATCTCAACGGGAACAAGTACAAGAGGGGCAAGCCTTTCCTTTTCGCACTTCTCATCCTCGTACCATTTAAGAAAACCTGCCGCAAGGAAAAGTGTTCCCGTGCCGTTCTCCTCCAGCGCCGTCTTTGCCGCCCGTCTTATGTTCTTAAGGGTTTCCTCCAGCTCCTTTTCATTTAAAAAGCTTAAGAGGGATTTTTTATCAAGGGCATCATCAGCTACTGTAACTGCCGTCTCTTCCGGAAACCGCCATTTTTCGGATATATCTCTTTTATCCTCTGCTGCCGCGGTTGCGGTTTTTTCCTCAATGACGGGAGTCGCTGTCTCAAAAAGATTCTCATCGGGAGACAGCTCCTCAACTGCTTTTGCTGCCGCCCTTTCCTGTTCTATTGCGGGAAGAGGTTTGATCGTAAGCTCCGTACCTGAAGAAAGCCTGTCCTCCAGTCCCGCCGGATTACAGCCCATTATGAGAAGAGTGCGCCCGGTATTCCTGAAATTGAGCAGCGGATTACGCAGGCTTAAGTCCAGCAGGCTGCGCTCCCAAAGCTGGCGCCTGTCCGGCTTTGTTTCCGTATTTGAAGTGCTGTTCTTATTTTCCGTATCCGTCATATATTCCTCCGTGTGGATGGTTGTATGTATAAGATCCTTCGCTTCGCTCAGGATGACAAAGTGCAAAACAGGCATGGCTGCCGTCATTATGACAAAGTGCAAAACAGGCATGGCTGCCGTCATTATGACAAAGTGCAAAACAGGCATGGCTGCCGTCATTATGACAAAATGCAAAACAGGTGTGGATGGTTGTATGTATAAGATCCTTCGCTACAGCAAACGGGCTCGCCCGTTTCCTGTCCGCTCAAGGATGACAGTAAAGAACGATGTCAGCCTGTCATGCGGCGCATCAGCTCATCACCGTGAAGCTTAAGCCATCTGTCCCATTTATGATAATCCGGCATAACTTTTAAAATCTCATCATAGAAAGC
>JAFYBJ010000007.1 GCA_017540265.1 Lachnospiraceae bacterium | reverse complement strand
TCTTCAGACTCCGTATCCTCAGACTGAGATCCGTCTTCCTCAGCTAAGATGCTCACCGGCATATTCTTCCCTCTATAGGAAAGCGCATGCCTCATCTTTTCCATTATCTCACCGTAAGATGTCGACTTAAAATCCGGAACCGCTTCAAGGAACCTTGTCTCCGCTTCAACAAAGCGCCTGTTTACGCCCTTTGCCTTTACCAGTAACTGTTTTCCCTGCTTTACGACTTTAAATCGTCCAAAGACCTTCTTCTTCTCGTTTAATTTATCAAAGCCCTTTTCCACATTTGCATCTATGGCATCGTATATCTCTTTGCATTTCCTGTTTAAGTTTAACATTGCTACCGTGGTAAAGACAGCATCCGTAAGAAATACCCCCCATGCAGCTATAGCGGCATAATACTTTACAGTATCGGGCACGCCGGCAAGGAGTTTAAACAAGAACGGATGAAGCAGCTTCTTTAAAAACAGCAGCGCCACACCGAAAAACAGCCCCGATACCACGCTTATCCTTCCGTTTATATTAAGGGGATAATAGCTGTAATCCCAATACCTTGCATGAAAGAGCTTTTCAAGAGACCAGCTGGTCACATACTCTATGGCGCATACCACCAGCGATGAAAGAAGCACTATCCTTACCGGCGATGTGACACCCTGAAGGAGATATACGGTCGCAAGAGCAACCACTCCGTAAATAGGACAATACGGCCCCACAAAGCAGCCTCTGTTCATAAATTTCCCCTGCTCCGCAAGAGAAAAGATCGAAGACTCGTATGCCCAGCCTATGAAGCCATAGATCAAAAGCATACAGGTAAAAGTCTTAAAATCCATGTTGCAGAAAATAAAAGGATTAAACTGTATAGCGTCCATTAATAACTCCTGTCATTGAATCGGTTAACATAATAATAAACACTTGATGATACCACAATTTTCTTTCTTTTGCTATACCCTGTAAGGCTGCTTTCCCCTTATGGTCTCTCCGGCAGCACAGAGCTTATCCGCAATGCATAAGAGGATCCCCTCTTTTGTATTTGGAGGCATGGGAGTAAGCGGGAACATATGGTGTATTATCATATCCGCTTCCGTCCTTTTCAGATTAAAATCTTTCTTTGCCTCCCTGTAAGCCATACGGGGATGGGTAAAGCCGTGTATCATATTGGCAGCAGTTTTTTCATGCCAGTCGTAAAGAAAATAATCGTGAAGCAGCGCGCCCCTTATAAGAGCTTCTTCATCCACCTTGATATCGAATTTAACAGCCATAAAAAAAGCTGTCTGTGCCACATGTATGCAATGTTCCCTGACCGTTGTATCGCCGTGCTGCACAAATTCTCCCATTCTATCAAAACGGGAATCTTTTCTGGTTTCCTTAAGTATCTTCTTAAAGACCTCCAGCTTACCGGGCGGGAGCTCTCTCATAAAAAAATTCATGAGCGTTTCACCACATTATCCTTATTCTTGAATATGTGATCCTCAGCGATCACTCCTCTTACACATGATACGGGATAAACAGAGGACCTGCGTCCTATCACCGTGCCCGGATTAAGAACACTGTTGCAGCCAACCTCAACAAAATCTCCCAGCATGGCTCCGAACTTTTTAAGGCCTGTCTCAATGCTTTCTTCCGTATCATGAACGCAAACAAGCGTCTTGTCGCTTTTTACATTTGAGGTGATAGACCCTGCCCCCATGTGTGACTTATATCCGAGTATCGAATCCCCGACATAATTATAATGAGGAACCTGAACATTGTCGAAAAGTATCACATTCTTAAGCTCGGTGGAATTTCCCACAACACAGTTCTTTCCCACGATGGCTTTGCCCCTTATGAAGGCGCAGTGCCTTATCTCAGCCCCTTCATCAATGATCAGCGGACCTGCAAGGAAAGCGCTGTCAAATACTTTTGCGCTCTTTGCCACCCAGATATCCTCTCCCCTTTTTTCGTATTTTTCAGGGTCAAGGCTGTTTCCAAGTTTAGTGATATAATCGCCTATAAGAGGCAGGACCTCCCAGGGATATTCATGTTCTTCAAATATGCCTGCAGCTATGGTCTTTTCAAGATCATACAGATTTTTTATTTTTGCTTTTTCCACCTGTCTTTACCTTCCCTTCCTTTTTTTCCGTCTTTGCCGGCTTTTTATAATATGCCGAAGCATAATCAAAGCAGTTCCTTAGCTCCCTTATGTTGTTGAGATCCTTTACTTTATTTGTATGGCGGCTTACAAAATCCGACAGCTTTCCCATATATTCCGGGCTGCTTACGCTTCCGTCCGCCACACCCGAAAGCCCCATTTCCCAGCTTGCGGTAAGCTTCGGGTTTAACATGGAGCCTATGGAATATCTCACCACATCAAATACCATCTCGCCTTTAAGCTCCGGAGTTATTATCTGCGTCTTTTTATTTAAATTTAAATACCCTATATTAAATAGCTTCTCAAGTATCCCTGCCCTTGTAGCGCTGGTGCCTATGCCGGATCCCTTTATCTGTGCACGCATTTCCTCATCTTCAATGAGCTGTCCCGCATTTTCCATAGCTAAGATCAGCGATCCGGAGCTGTAACGTTTCGGAGGACTTGTCTCCCCCTCCTTTATGCTTAATTCCGTGCACTTTAATATACTGCCTTTCTTAAGCGAGGCCAGATTTTTTATGAATTCGGGATCAGATATATCGGTCTCTTCCTCTTCGGCTTCCCCGTTTTCCGCATCCTCTGCGGTTTTTTCTTTTTTCTTTATGAAACTTAAACGCATCACGGTTTGAAAGCCTTCATCCTCACATACCCTGAAACCCGCAAAAAAGCTCTCGTTTCCGGCGCTCATCCTCAAGGCATATTTTTTATATACCGCCGGGCCGTAAAATACCGATAAAAACCTTCTTACTATCAGCTCATATATATTCCTTACCGTGGGGCTTAATGAAGCAAGGCTTCCCAGGCCCTGTCCCGTAGGTATTATCGCATAATGGTCCGTTATCTGTTTATCATTAACATATCTTGTCTTTGCGATGTTCTTATAGCTTCCCGATTCCAGGATCTTTAACGCATCATCCTTACAGATCCCGTAAGACGTAAGCCCCTTTATATTCCTGTCTATCTCCTTTGCGACAGCCGTTGAAAGCACCCTGGCATCCGTTCTGGGATAAGTGGTCAGCTTTTTCTCATAAAGTTCCTGTGCCACCTTTAAGGTATCGTCAGGTGATATCTTAAAAAGCTTTGAACATATATTCTGAAGTTCCGCAAGGTTAAACAAAAGAGGAGGATTCTTCTTCTCGCTCTTCTTCGTATTTTCCTCCACAGTAAACGGGATAGATCCATCCTCTCCCTTAAGCCCCGAAAGCTTATTTATAAGCGCTTCCGCATCCTCTTTTTTATTAAAACCGTTTTCCTTATAGAGCTTCGGACTTTCAAAATACTCAGACCCTTCGGTTGCTTTCCACTGGGCATTTACGGGCACTCCGCATATATCAACATCACCTGTCACCCTGTAGAAGGGGGTCTTTTTAAACATCCTTATCTCCCGTTCCTTAAGGACCACCATCCCAAGAACGCAGGTCATTACCCTTCCTACGGAGATCACTCCCTTTTCGATCCCCAGATAATTCTTTATCTGTGTTCCGTATTTAAGAGTGAGGGCTCTGGAAAAATTAATGCCCATGAGGTAATCTTCTTTTGCCCTCAGATAGGCCGCATCGCTCAGATTGTCATATGCCGATATATCCTTTGCTTCTCTTATACCCCTGAGTATCTCCTCTTCTGTCTGGGAATCGATCCAGACACGCTTCTGAACCTTGCCCTTTACTCCGGCCTCCTGAGCCACAAGCCTGTATATGTATTCACCCTCACGTCCCGAGTCGGTGCATACATATATGGTATCTATATCTTCGCGGTTTAAGAGAGAACTCACGGTTTTGAACTGACCGGCTGAAGACGGTATCACCTCATAAAGAAACTTTTCCGGAATAAACGGTAAGGTATCGAAATTCCACCTTTTAAGAGCAGGATCATAAGCCTCAGGATAACTCATCGTGACAAGATGACCCACACACCAGGTAACAACAGCCTTATCGCCCTCCAGGTATCCGTTTTTTTTCTGCATGCTGCATTTCAATGCTTTTGCAAATTCCTGCGCCACAGAAGGTTTTTCGGCAATAAAAAGAGCCTTCATCACAGCTCCTCTATCCTTACAAGCTTAATGGAATCATCCTCTTTTTCCATCACTTTAAGATCATCTGAAAAATGACCGGCCGAGAATATATACATGCGCACCGGTTTAAGCCCCGAAGATCCTGCCGTCTTTAAAAATGAGGTATATTCCTTAAGATCCGTTTCCTCTTTTACGGAAACAAAAGCGATCACGATCCGTCCTGCATCATCTTCAAGTATCACATCTATATTGCCGTTTTTCCCCTGCCATTCGCCGCTTCTGACAGGCTTTATGGGAAGCGCCCCGTTATCACCCATGATACTTAAGTATTCTTTGCAGACTTCTTTTAATCCCTTCATGCAGATATCTATTATCAGCCCCGATGCGATCTTCTTGTAAAAATCAGAAACGCTAAGCAAGGAAAGATCACTGTAATGCCCGCAGATGACACGATAATAAAAACGGAGGAAAGGCACCTTTATCCTGTAAAGTCCCTTCCTTGCCGCCGTATTATCTGCCGCATCAAAGGGATAAACCTTTTCCACCAGTTCCATCTCTATAAGAGTCTTTAAATATACACTTATCTTCGCTCTGGAATAACCGGTCTGAAGATGTATATCATTTAATTTGCATTCTCCCGCAGCCATGCAGGAAAGCACGGTACCGTAAACTGTAAGTTCCCTTAATTCGGAAGCAACCATCTCCCTGCCTTCGGTAAAAAGAAAGCTGTTTTTTGAAAGTATATTCTTTTTGATATTTTCGGCAGGTGGAAGCGTCTTATCAAAGCATTCCCAATATGCCGGGACACCGCCAAGTATACTGTATATCTCTATACATTCCTCCGTGGTACGTCCGTCGAAATATTTTACGCAGTCAAGAAAGCCCAGCTCTCCCACTTTAAGAAAACGGTCGACCGATAAGGCGTTTCGTCCTGTTTTTGATACAAAAGAATTCTCCACATAGCTTATGGAAGAAGATATGAGTATCGCCATGCAGTCATGTTTTCCCAGGAAGGAAGTAAGCTCATCCATAAAAGAAGATGAATCCTTTATGATATGCTGGAATTCGTCTATCACAAGCAAAAGCTTTCCGTCAGATGAATTTTTCCTAAACGCATACTCAAATATATCACTGTAAGACCACAGACCGGATTCATTCTCCTCCATCGAAAGATCCTCTGCAAAATACCTCCTCTGACGCACATCGGAGCATTCTCTCGCAAAAAGAAAGCAGGAAACCCTGCCCTGCGCAAATTTCTTACACAGGGCAGTCTTTCCCACGCCTTTTCTTCCGTAGAGAACGGATAAAAATGATCCGTCCCTGTTAAAGCTCTCTTCTAAAAATGAAAGCTCCTTCTTTCTTCCGGTAAAACTCATTTAGACTCTATAAAACCTTTTGCCTTAAGAAGCTCTGCACAAAGTACGGCACCGCCTGCCGCACCCCTTAAGGTATTGTGCGCAAGGCCAACAAACTTCCAGTCGTAGACGGTATCTTCTCTTAAACGGCCTACGCTGATACCCATTCCGCCTTCATAATCCACATCCAGCGCAACCTGGGGACGGTTATCCTCGGTAAGATACTGTATGAACTGTGAGGGAGCACTGGGAAGCTTTAATCTCTGGGGCTCGCCGGAAAAATTTACCATCCTGTCGATAAGCACTTCCTTTTCAGCCTTCTTCTTAAGCTTTACAAATACGGAAGCTGTATGTCCGTTAAGAACAGGCACACGTATGCACTGGCTTGTGATCACGGGACCCTCTGCAGGAACAATAACACCGTTTTCAATATGTCCCCATATACGTAAAGGCTCCTTCTCGGACTTTTCCTCTTCACCGCCTATGTAAGGGATGATATTTCCTACCATCTCGGGCCAGTCCTTAAAAGTCTTGCCTGCTCCGCTTATAGCCTGATAGGTGGATACGACAACCTCATAGGGCTCGAATTCCTTCCATGCCGTAAGCACGGGAGCATAAGCCTGTATTGAGCAGTTAGGCTTTACCGCAATAAATCCCTTTGTGGTGCCAAGCCTCTTCTTCTGGAATTCGATGACATCTGCATGCTCCGGATTGATCTCGGGAACTATCATGGGAACATCGGGAGTCCAGCGGTGAGCGCTGTTGTTTGAAACCACGGGAGTCTCGGTCTTTGCATAAGCCTCCTCGATAGCTCTTATCTCATCCTTTGTCATATCAACGGCTGAGAAGCACATATCAACCTGAGCTGCCACCTTCTCAACATCATTTACGTTCATGACCTTAAGATTCTTAACTGCCTCGGGCATGGGAACATCCATCTTCCATCTGTCTCCCACAGCCTCCTCATAAGTCTTGCCTTCGCTCCTGGGGCTGGCCGCAACCACGGTCACCTCAAACCAGGGATGCTTGTCGAGTATCGTTATAAACCTCTGTCCTACCATTCCGGTTGCGCCAAGTACGGCTGCTCTTAATCTTTCCATTTTCATCTCTCCTTTTATGACTTTTTATATGATATCCCGGGCCAGGTAACCCCTGTAGATATTTATAACTTTTTCCATTTCCTGTCTGCCGGGAGCACCGGCGGTCAGACGGCGTTCCACGCAGGTTTCCATGGATACCGCCTCATATATATCCTCATCAAATTCAGGACATATCTCTTTAAGTTCCGAAAGATCCATCTCGTCAATGGACTTTCCTTTTTCTATACACGCAAGGACCAGGCGGCCTATAACCGAATGTGCATCCCTGAAAGGCATTCCCTTCTTTACCAGGTAATCCGCTGCATCCGTAGCATTGGTAAAGCCCTTCTTTGCCGAAAGCTCCATGGCTTCCTTATTGAAGCGCATGGTGGATATCATTCCGGTAAACATCACAAGGCATTCCTTAACCGTATCTATGGCATCAAAGCTCATTTCCTTATCTTCCTGCATATCCTTATTATATGCAAGCGGGATCCCCTTTAATACCGTGAGCATTGAAAACAGTGCTCCGTAAACGCGTCCCGTCTTTCCCCTTACGAGCTCTGCTATATCAGGATTCTTCTTCTGGGGCATTATGGATGAGCCGGTTGAATAAGCATCATCTATTTCAACAAAATGATATTCGTTTGAATTCCAGCATATGATCTCTTCGGAAAACCTTGAAAGATGCATCATTATAAGAGCAAGTGCATCCAGATATTCCACAAGATAATCCCTGTCAGATACGGAATCCATGGAATTTAACGTGGGTCCGTTAAATCCGAGAGCTTTCGCAGTCATCTCCCTGTCGAGAGGATAAGTGGTTCCGGCAAGCGCTCCTGCGCCCAAAGGACAGGTGGACGACCTTTCCAGCACGGATGAAAGCCTTTCCCTGTCACGCTTAAACATTTCAAAATATGCACCTATATGATGAGCAAGGGTCACAGGCTGAGCCTTCTGCATATGAGTAAATCCCGGCATGTAGGTTCCCGTATTATCTTCCATTATTGAAAGCAGTGCCTTTAACATATCCTTAAGAAGCTCATCCGTTTCACGGATCTCACGCCTTATATAGAGCTTCATATCAAGTGCCACCTGATCGTTGCGGCTCCTTCCGGTGTGCAGCTTCTTCCCGGGATCTCCTATCATCTCCGTAAGCTTCGCTTCCACAAAGCTGTGGATATCCTCATATTCTTCAGTGATCTTAAGCTCTCCGCTTTCTATGCCTTCCTTTATCTTTTCAAGGCCGTTTACAATGCTGTCCTTCTCCCCTGCAGAGATGATGCCCTGAGCCGCCAGCATGGAGGCATGAGCGATGCTTCCGGCTATATCCTCTGCATAGAGTCTCTTATCAAATCCTATGGAAGCGTTAAAGAGATAAACATCTTTGTCTGTCTCTTTTGTGAACCTTCCGCCCCAGAGCTGTGCCATAACTTCTTCTCCTTTATTGTACGATCTCTATCTTTTACCACAAGATCGGATGTTTTTCAAGTTCCGTATATGTATAACGGACATTTCGATATTATTTTAACTCCTTAAATGAGGCAGTGTATTCTCCGTCTTCATCCATTTCAAGTATCAGATAGCTCTTCTTACTTCCGCCTCTCGGCCTTGAAATGCTTCCGGGATTTAATATGCGGATACCCTCCCATTCTTCATCCACCGGAACATGTATATGTCCGAAAAGGGCTATATCACAGTCATTTTCCGCAGCTGTATAAAAAAGCCCGGAAAAACCCGAGGAGACAGACTGGCGGTGTCCGTGAGATGCAAAGAAGCGGTGTCCGCAGAGCTCAAATACGGAACTCTCAAGAAGCCCGTCTGCCGGTCTGAAATATCCGTCACAATTACCTTTTATAAAGATGCAGGGCTTATAAGGAACACCCATGGCTTCTTCGAGCTCATCCTTATCCTCTTCCAGATCTCCCAGATGAATGAGCATATCGGGAGCTTCCGCCTTTATTGCAGCTGTCACCGCAGCATTGTCTCCATGGGAATCGCTGACTATGAGAAGCTTCATTTCCTTCCGTATACCTCCCTTTGAAACAGGACAGGATTCGGAACATAGCCTGACGAAATATATCCGCCCATAAGAGCCCTCACATCACTGCCTTCCTCCGCATCCTTTGCCGGCTTGCTCTTCATGACAAGACTCTTTTCTTCCCCTGATATCTCCGTAACATATATATCATCCCAAAAGGCCTGCTTTGAAGGAAAGCGGTCTTTTGCAATACCCTTATACATACTGTATGGGCAGTTTGGGAAATTGATATTAAGTATATTTCCTTCAGGTATGGGCAGGTTTATGAATTCAGCTATGACAGCCTTAAGTTCCTTATCAAGGACCTCTGATAATATCTCGGGCGGATCCTTCTTTTCTCCCTCAAAAAGACAGCACTCTGTTCCGGCCTGTGAAAAACATATTGCCGGAACATCATAAAGAACCGCTTCCATGGCAGCTCCCACCGTAGCGGAATAAAGTATGTCATAGCCGCAATTTGCACCGGCGTTAACGCCGGAAAGCACTATGTCCGGCTTATCTTTTCCATTAAGGAACCCCAGAAAAGAAGCCCTCACGCAATCAGCCGGAGTCCCATCAAAAGCATAGGCCTTTATCTCATCAACCGGAAAGGGATATTCTTCAATCCCTATATTTCTGCCAAGGGTGATATGATGACTCATTGCGCTGCACTGCTTCTTTGGCGCGACTACCGTCACCTTTCCAAAATTCAGGGCGGCTTTTGCAAGCTTTACTATCCCGGATGCCTCTATTCCGTCATCATTAACCACAAGTATATTCATACCGCCACCGTATCAACGCCTTTTCTTAAGATAATCCACCGCATCCTTAACCGAATCCACGGGTATGAGTTTTATGTTTCCCGCCTTTATATCCTTAAGGCGCTGCATGCATACCCCCGGAAGCATGCACTCTTCATAGCCCATATTCGCTGCTTCTGCCACTCTCTGCTCTATGCGGTTCACGCTCCTTACCTCACCGGAAAGCCCCACTTCGCCTACCGCCATTATGCGGTCACCTGCAGGTATGTTCATAAAGCTTGAAACTATGGAGAGCGCTATGGCAAGATCCACGGCAGGCTCCGTGATCCGCATGCCGCCCGCCACATTTACATAAGCGTCACACCCTCCCATATGCAGTCCGAGCCTTTTTTCAAGAACCGCCATAAGAAGATTGACCCTGCCCGTATCGGCTCCCGATGCCTGACGCCTCGGTATACCGAAAGATGTCTGACAGACAAGTGCCTGTATTTCCAAAAGAAGCGGTCTGGTCCCTTCCATGGTGCAGCTTGTAACTGTCCCGCTTGCATTCTCCGGTCTTCCTTCAAGCAGATATTCCGAAGGATTCTTTACCTCTGAAAGTCCCTTTTCCTGCATTTCAAAGACACCTATTTCATTGGTGGATCCAAAGCGGTTCTTGACACCCCTTAAAACCCTGTAGGATGCATGCCGGTCTCCCTCAAAATAAAGAACGGTATCCACCATGTGTTCAAGCATCCTGGGGCCGGCAACCATACCTTCTTTTGTCACATGGCCCACAATAAATACCGCAGCGCCCCCTGTCTTTGCGAGACGTAACAGCACGGCAGTCGATTCCCTGACCTGTGATACGGCACCAGGAGTCCCCTGCACATCCTCATTGTACATTGTCTGTATGGAATCTATCACCGCCACAGCAGGATTCATTTCCCTCATGACGTTTGAGACTGCAGTAAGATCCGTCTCACATAAGAGTTTTAAACTGTCACCGAAATCACCTAAACGCCCTGCCCTCATCTTTATCTGTGAAGGTGACTCCTCACCCGAAACATAAAGAACACCCACACCATTTAAAGATAATTCCCTGCATACCTGCAAAAGGAGGGTGGATTTACCGATACCCGGATCGCCTCCCACAAGAGTAAGGGAACCGGGTACTATACCGCCGCCCAAAACCCTGTCAAATTCGGATATCCCCGACGATATCCTTTTCTCATCACCGGAACTTATCTCCTTTAAGCCAAGGGGAGCTGCCGCCTCATATCCGGCTGCACGCTTTTCCTTTGACCTTAAGCCTGAGGAAACCTCATGCTCGGTCATGGTATTCCATGCACCGCAGGAAGGGCACTGTCCGCTCCACTTGGCTGATTCGCATCCGCATTCCGTGCAAAAATATACGGTTTTAAGCTTTGCCTTTGATGCCATTTTTACCGTAAAGATGCCTTAAGCCTTCTTTACTTCGACCTCCACTGCACCTGATCCTGCAAGCTCCACTCCAAAGGAAAGCTTGCCGCCAAGATTTGTTCTCATCATTCCGCTGTCTTTACCCGCTATCTTTATATCATAGCCGGTATCCTCAAGAAGGCCTAAGGTGATCTGCGCATCCTCAGGACCCTCCACGCTGAAACGTAAACCGTCTTCTGTCTCCGAAAGATTATTTACCGTTGTTCCGGGAACCGATTCATAAAGCACTAAGCCGTTCTTCTCAAGTCGGGTGATCTCCGCACAGGTCTTGACCTTCATTGTGTCATTACCGTGAGCAAAATCCTCCTTCTTCGCCTTTTCCTTAAGAGAATAATCTCCGAAGCTTACACTTCCGTCTGCCTCATTCCTTATCAACTCTTCTACGACTGCCATTTTTCGCCTCCTGTCTGTTTGTTTTTTTTTCTGTCTGTTTTTTTTACTGTTTTCTGTTCTGATTTCTGTTTCCCGTTCTCTTCTTTGTTTTCTTCCGTTTTTTTCTTCCTGCTCTTTTTTTCTTTTATCTCAAAACATACCTCTTCTGCTTTAATATCTGCCTTTATGTGATCCCCGGCCTTTATCACGCCGGATAAGATCTTTTCGGATAAAGGATCTTCTATACGGTTTCTTACTGCGCGTCTTAAAGGCCTTGCTCCCATTATGGGATTGGAATCCTTCTTTGCCACAAACTGCTTAAGCTGCTTCGTAAAGGAAAGCTCTATGCCTGCGCCTTTTGATACCCTGTCTGCCAGGTCCTTTGTAAGCATTGAAACTATTTCCTCCATAGCATTATCATCAAGCATCTTAAATACTATGGTCTCGTCAATGCGGTTTAGGAATTCCGGCTTAAAGAGACGCTTTACTTCATCCATTACATTGCTCTTCATCCGCTCATGCACGGCTGTCGCACTTTCATTAAATGAAAATCCCAGACGTTTGGGAGCCACTATCTCCTTTGCCCCGGCATTAGAGGTCATGATGATAATGGTATTCTTAAACGAGATCTTCTTGCCTCTTGAATCAGTGATATGTCCGTCATCAAGTACCTGTAAAAGGAGGTTAAAAACATCCGGATGCGCCTTTTCTATTTCATCAAAGAGTACCACACTGTAGGGATGACGGCGGACCTGCTCGGAAAGCTGTCCTCCGTTATCATATCCCACATATCCCGGAGGTGAGCCTATCATCTTTGATACCGAATGTGCTTCCATATATTCCGACATATCAACCCGGATAAGTGCATCCTCCGTGCCGAAGAGTATTTCCGCAAGGGCCTTTGAAAGCTCTGTCTTTCCGACTCCCGTGGGTCCCAAAAAGAGGAATGAACCTACAGGCCTGCCCGCCTCTGATATACCGGTACGGCTCCTCCTTACGGCTCTTACGACTGCATCCACAGCCTCATCCTGCCCTGTAACCCGTTTCTTTAATTCATCGCCAAGCTTTAAAAGCTTTTCACTTTCCTCTTCATTAAGCCTGTTTACCGGAACACCCGACCATACACTTACGCATGAAGCCGCATCTTCTCTTCCGACTACCAGCCTTTTTTCTTCCCCATCTGCTCCGGTCTCTAACAGCCTTGCCTTTTCCTTAAGCTGCATCTGCTTTTTCTTAAGGCTTCCGGCTTTCCTGAATTCCTCAAGAGCAATCGCATCCTCTATCATCTCATCAAGCTCTGCCGCTTCTTTCCTTAAGCTTTGAACCTCCGGCGATATAACAAGCGACCCAAGCTTCTTCTCGGCACAGGCTTCGTCCATAACATCTATGGCTTTATCCGGCAGGAACCTGTCCGCTATATATCTGGCGGAAAGTTCCGCTGCTGCCACAAGCGCCTCATCCTCTATGATGACACCGTGGTATTCTTCATATTTAGACTTTAATATCCTTAATATCTCTATAGTCTCTTCAACGGAAGGTTCATCTATATCAACCGGCTGGAACCTTCTTTCAAGGGCAGCATCCTTCGAAAAGTATTTCCTGTATTCTTCCGTGGTGGTGGCGCCTATCATGCGAAGCTCGCCTCTGGCGAGGGCAGGCTTTAATATATTAGAGGCATCTATGGAGCCTTCCGCGCTTCCTGCACCCACTATGGTATGTATCTCATCCATGAAAAGGATAACATTACCTTCTCTTTCAACCTCAGCCATAAGGCGCTTTATACGTTCTTCAAACTCTCCCCTGTAGCGGCTTCCTGCAACCATCCCGGAAAGATCCAGACTCACAAGGCGCTTATCCTTAAGACCGTCGGGAACAGTCCCCTCTGCAAGCCTTGCAGCCACAGCCTCGGCTATGGCGGTCTTTCCCACTCCGGGCTCACCTACAAGACAGGGATTGTTCTTTAAACGTCTGGAAAGTATCTTTAATACCCTCTCAATTTCATCCTGCCTGCCGGACACCGGATCAAGCTTTCCCTGTGAAGCAAGGGCAGTAAGATCCCTGCCATACTGGTCAAGCATAGGGGTGCCTTTACCCCCGCTGTTTCTCTTCTTATCCCCAAGGGCAGTCACATAGGAAGCAAGCCGCCCGCCTACAGTCTTCCCCGCATCCCTGCAGAAAACAGCCGTATCAAGACCACATGCATATAAAAGCCTTACTGCAGTGCAGTCCTGTACTACAAAAAGAGCCGTGAGTATATGTTCCGTACCGATACTCACCGCATCAGTCTTTATGGCAATGTGCTCAGCCTCGTCAAGAACTGCAGCCGCTTTAACGGAATATTCCCTTGACGCCGATTCGGGTATCTGTTCGAGCATAGCCCCGTCTCCCGGATAAAAGGAATCCCTCATAAGCTCCAGCACTCTCTCGAGGCTGACTTTATGAAGCTTAAGAATAGCCGATGCAGTGCCGCGTTCTTCTCTTATAAGACCTAAGAGGATATGTTCTGTCCCGATGTAGGAAGAATCCCCCATCGAAGCAAAACTGTTTGCGAACATAAGTGCCCTTCCGGCGCTCTCAGTAAAACTTTTCAATCCGCACCTTCCCCCGCCTGTTTTTTATATGCCTCATCAAGCATCATATGTATTTTTTCAAGACTTACGCCCTTGCAGCCTGCCTTGGCACAGAGCATGATCACATCATTCATGAGATCGTCCATATCAACAGACTCGTTAAAGGAAACATCTACCGTCGCTCCCTTTCTGTTGTCTACGCGAAGATATCCCTCTTTCTTAAGCAGCAGATACGCCTTACGTGCCGTGTGCATATTTATACCGGCAGATTCCGCTAACTGCCTTACGGAAGGAAGAGACTGTCCCGGTACAAGCTTTCCGTAAGCTATCTGTCTGATCACCTGATTCCGTATCTGCATGTAGTAGTTTTCTTCACTCTCAGTGTCAATGATTATATCTATCCCGTCTTTAGCCATATTTAGTTCCTTTCAAAAAACCTTTTGTTATATTTATTATATAACAAAAGGTTTTTGTTGTCTATCGGAGTTTATGCCTGTTTGAGCGCATCACTCGTCGTCATCATCAAAATCTTCGATTTCCCTTGCAGGCCTTGAGGATGATCTCCTCTGAACTGTCTGTCCGGAACTCCTGCGGGACTCACTTCTGCCCTGTGCACTGCGCCTTACCTGTACCCTGCCGGTTGAAGAAGCGGAAGATGATCTCTCGGAGCTTACGCGCCTTACGGGTATTGCGGTCCTGGTCTCATCACTCACTTCTTTCCTTACATCATTTACGGGTAAATCTTCCGTATCATCATCATCCGGCACATTAGAAGGACGCTGTGCCGTTGCAAGTGACTTTCTTGAAGGATCTGCCCTTCTGACTCTTGCGGATGTGGAAGCAGGCTGTACCGAACGTGAGCTTCTTCCCGAAGCCGAAGATGCTACCCTTACACCTTCGGAAGATCTGCTCTCACGGCGCTCTTCATGACGTCCTGCGCCGGATGAAGGTCTCGCTGCCCTTGCCTGTCCCTCGGAAGGGCGTGTACTTCTTCCCGAAGGACGTATATTGCGCCTTACCGTAGGTCTGGGTACCTCTTCTTCCTCATCATCCTCATAATCATCATCGTCGTCATCATCATCATAGGAGCCGAAGCCCACACCCTTACCGGAAAGCTTTAATCCGAAGAAGATGCATAATACAAGAAGAATACCGCATACCACCGCAAGCACTATGAATGCCAGCCCCGGTGCAGATGACTTGCCTTCTGTCTCAGATGACGCAGCAAAAAGGGATGAAGAATATCTTATCCATGTCATGTTGTTTCTGTCAGTGCCGTCAAGTAAGAACCATCCGGTCTCACCTGCGGGAGACTGTGCATAAAGGAGATAGAAGTTTCCGTTTGCCCAGCCTGTTACGGAACCGGCTCCGGTGTTTAATGTTACCTTTTTAAACCCTGCAGGGATCAGATCCGGCTCGGCCTCGGGCTCCATGGGATTTATTGTTCCCTGCATTACGGATGATCCGCCTTCCTCTGCTGCCGCTGCTTCACCTGCCGCTGCTTCACCTGCCTCAGCTTCCGTGCCTGCGCCCTCCGCAGCACCTTCGGTACCTTCTGTGCCTTCGGGTGCTTCCTCGGTCTCCGATACTTCAACGAAATCACTTCTGATATAGCCTGAAAGCGACCCGTCCGTATTTGATATCTTATACCAGGTCTTTCCGCCTGCTTCCGTAACTTCGGAAATAGTGAAAGAATCTCCCGTATGCGCGGTCCCGACCACGGCACTGTCGGTATTGCTCTCACCTCTTATGTTTATATTGCCCTCCGCAGTAACGGTAGCAGTATCTCCGGCCTCCGGTGCGGCAAACACGCCTGTGCTGCCTGCAAAGAAAAGAGCTCCGGTAAGCAGCGCTCCCGCGGCAAGCTTTTTAAAACACAAAGTTGTTGACTTCTTCATAACCTTCATCCTCCAGGAAATTGTAAAAAAACATCAAACTATATTATACCACAAAACTTACATAAAAGTCACACTCTTATAAAGCCTCGTCAATAGCCTTTCCTATATCATGCCTCATGTATTTATTCTCAAAATCCACCCAGTTTACGGCTTCATAAGCTTTCTTTCTTGCTTCCTTAAGGTCACTGCCTTTTGCTGTGATCCCTAAGACTCTTCCGCCGTTTGTAAGCACTTTTCCGTCATCGGAAAACTTAGATCCCGCATGGAAGCAGAAATAATCATCCTTTCCATCAAAAGCATCAAGGCCCTTTATCTCAAAGCCTTTCTCATATTTTACGGGATAGCCTTCGCTTGCAAGCACCACACATACCGCGGCATTGTCTTCAAATTCAAGATCTATGGTATCCAGCTTTCCGTCCGTGCAGGCCTCCATCACCTCAAGCAGGTCATTTTTAAGCCTGGGCAGAACCACCTGCGCCTCGGGATCACCGAAACGCGCATTATATTCAAGCACTTTGGGACCATCTGCGGTAAGCATGAGTCCAAAGAAGATAACACCCTTAAATTCCCTGCCCTCCGCCTTCATGGCAGCAACGGTAGGTTTAAATATCTTCTCCATGCACTCTGCCTCGATCTCCTTTGTAAAGAAGGGGCTTGGTGAGAACGTACCCATACCGCCGGTATTAAGCCCGGTATCCCCGTCGCCTGCGCGCTTATGATCCTGTGCGCTGGTCATTATCTTTATATTCTCCCCATCCACAAAAGAAAGAACCGATACTTCCCTTCCGGTCATGAATTCCTCAATAACCATACGGTTTCCGGCATCGCCGAACTTCTTATCCTCCATTATTTCCTTTACGCCCGCTTTCGCCTCGGAAAGATCATTGCATATAAGCACACCCTTTCCCAGTGCAAGACCGTCAGCCTTAAGAACCACCGGCATCTTTGCATTTTCAAGATAAGCGATCGCTGCGCCGGCATCATCAAAATTCTCATATGCGGCGGTCGGTATGCCGTATTTTTTCATAAGATCCTTTGAAAAAGCCTTGCTGCCTTCAAGTATGGCAGCCTTTTTTTCGGGACCGAATGCCCTTATACCGGCTTTTTTAAATTCATCGACAAGCCCTGCATAAAGAGGATCATCAGGAGCCACAACGGCATAATCGATACCTTCCTTTTTTGAAAAATCTATAAGCTTATCAAATTCCATAACACCGATGGGCACGCACTCCGCAAGCTTTGCTATACCTGCATTGCCGGGTGCGCAGTAAAGCTTTTCCACCTTTTTGCTCTTTGAAAGCCCGGAGCAGATCGCATGTTCCCTTCCGCCTCCGCCTATGACTAAAACCTTCATCAATTCTTCCTTTCCATTCCTATCTTTATCTCGCCTGCAGCTATCTCATCGATCGTCTCGGGAAGCAGCACCCATTCAGCCTGTTCCATCACCCTTCGCTGAAGCACCTCGGGCGTATCATTCTCAAGAACTTCCACAGCTTTCTGTTTTATTATGGGACCGGTATCCGTTCCTTCGTCAACAAAATGAACCGTAGCTCCCGTTATCTTTACGCCTCTCTCCAGGGCAGCTTCATGAACCCTAAGCCCGTAGAATCCCTTCCCGCAGAAAGAAGGTATGAGCGACGGGTGTATGTTTATTATCCTGCGCCTGTATTTCTGTATCATCTTCTCCGGGAGTACCACAAGAAAACCTGCAAGAACGATAAGATCGGCGCAAGCCGCATCCACCGCTGCTATTAAAGCTTCCTCAAACGCCTCCCTGTCCGGATGATCCTCTTTTGAAACACATACGGCTTCGATCCCGGCCTTTGCAGCCCTTTCGAGGGCGTAGGCATCTTTCTTATTGGATATCACTCTCACGATCTCCGTACCTGCTATCTTTCCCGATGCAACGGCATCGATGATAGCCTGGAGATTGGTTCCGCCGCCGGATACACATACCGCGACTCTTAACATAATACAGTCTCCTTTTTATCCGAAGCGGCAGTCTGCCCTATAACAAAGGCGTTCTCTCCTGCAGCCTTTATAGCGTTTACAGCCTTGTCCACATCGGCCTCATCAAGCGCAAGCACCATGCCGACACCCATATTGAAGGTGTTGTACATAACATGTTCTTCAACCTTTCTGCTTTCCTGTATCAGTATGAAGATTGCAGGCACTTCATAGGAATCCTTTTTTACTTTCGCGCATATTCCGTCGGGAAGCATTCTGGGAATGTTCTCATAGAAACCGCCGCCGGTTATATGGCTGCAGCCCTTTATCCTTACACCTGCATCCCTTACGCTCTTAAGCGCTTTTACATATATCTTTGTAGGCTCAATGAGTGCCTCGCCCAAAGGTCTTCCAAGCTCTGCATTATAGCGGATGAGATTGTCCTCAGTCATCTGGAACACTTTTCTCACAAGTGAGAATCCGTTTGAATGCACGCCGCTGGAAGAGATTCCAAGGAGCACGTCTCCGGCTTTAATATCCTGTCCCGTGATAAGATCCTTTTTATCTGCAGCGCCCACTGCAAAGCCTGCAAGGTCATACTCATCCTCGGGATAGAAGCCGGGCATTTCTGCCGTTTCGCCTCCGATAAGCGCGCAGCCTGCCATACTGCAGCCCTCTGCCACACCCTTTACTATATTTGCTATCTTCTCCGGGATATTTTTCCCGCAGGCAATGTAATCAAGGAAAAATAAGGGCTCGCCGCCTGCGCAGGCCACATCGTTTACGCACATCGCGACGCAGTCTATACCCACGCTGTCATGCTTATCCATTAAGAAGGCAAGCTTTAATTTGGTTCCCACTCCGTCAGTGCCGGAAAGCAGCGCGGGCTCATCCATCTCTTTTATCTTTCCCAAAGAAAATGTGCCCGAAAAACCGCCGAGCCCGCCCATCACTTCGGGCCTCATGGTCTTCTCAACATACTGCTTCATTAATTCCACCGATCTGTAACCGGCTTCTATATCAACTCCCGCATTCTTGTAATCCATATTCTTACCCCTTCTTAATAATTTTCGAAGCCTGTCTCGGCAAGCCTCTTATCCTTCTTTATCACCTGTTCCTTCTGCTCGTTTGTATAAGCCTTAAGCTTTTCAAGAAGCTCAGGGTCAGAAACCGCAAGTATCTTTGCGGCAAGCAGTCCTGCATTTTTTCCGCCGTTTATCGCAACCGTTGCTACCGGTATGCCTGAGGGCATCTGAACGATGGAATAAAGCGAATCCCTTCCGCCGAGGCTCTCCGTATGCATGGGTATGCCTATTACCGGAAGAGGGAATATAGCTGCACACATTCCGGGCAGATGAGCTGCCATTCCGGCGCCTGCGATGATAACCTTCACTCCCCTGCTCTCGGCGCTCTTTGCATATTCAAAGAATTCATCAGGCTCCCTGTGAGCGGAGATTATACGCATCTCACTCTCCACTCCGAGCTCTTTTAACACCTCTGCCGCCTTTTTCATAACGGGCATATCCGAATCGCTGCCCATCACGATACTTACCTTTGCCATTATCCCTGCCTCCTGTATTTTCTTATAAGTTCAAGGCTCCTTTTTCTGAGCCCCGCAAGATATTCCTGCTGTTTTTTATCAAAATGATCTTTTTCCGCCTCGTCATATAACGGGATGAAAAGTTCTTCCGCATTTGCGGGAACCGTTAAAAGCTTAAATGCCGCTTCTTCGCATTCAATGTATCTGGTCGCCATATGGCCGTCAAAGAAAAATGCGGCATCATATCTGCCATCATCCGCAGCCCTCTCTGCTTTTACGATATCAAAAAGGCTTCCGGAAGAATACATCCCTCTGCATTTTGAAAATATCTCATCTTCAAGCTGCTCATAAACATATGCATAGATCCCGTTTTTTACCGAAGTAAAAAGAGCTTCCTCTCCCTCGGGATACATATCCTTAAATACCGATACCATAAGCAGCAGTAATTCAAGCCGCCTTAAATATCCTTCGGAATCCCCCTTCTGCCTCAGGCAATTTCCGCTTTCCATTTCATTAACAAAGACCTTTAAGAGCTTAAACAGATCACCGCCATCTGCAACGGGCATATCGGGTGCCTGACCGCCGCCTGTAAGGAAAAGCCCCGCTTTTATGAAAAGCCCGTCAAAACGTTCATCTCCGATCTCAAAGCTTTTTCTTTCAAAAGCTTCACTGAGGCGTTCCATTCCAAGCTCCAGACGTTCCTTTATAAGATCATCTCCGTATGGTATCTTAATGCCTGTATTTTCAGAAACCTCCTGCTGCATAACCTTCCGTCACCATTATCCATATAACAAGAACTGCCGCAGCATTTACCGCTATCCCTGCATTCGGGAAAAAATAATAACATCCGTTTTTCATCCTGCCCATTATTCCAAGCACGATACCTGCCGCAGAAAAGATAAGTGCCAAAAGTACAGCCAGGGCGTAACGGCCTTCCGCAGCACCCCTTGCTTTAAAACTCAAAAAAACTGAAGCGGCAACAGATGCAGCGCTTATAAGCCCCAGTATGAAGGACATCACACCGGTAAGGGGATGAGTCTTGTCTGAAAACTTATAACGTCCCGGAAACTTCATCTCAGAATACTAACAGCCTCTTTGCCGAAAGAAGCTTCGCACCTGTTACTATGAGCAGCACCCCAACGGTCACGCCAATGGCTATGATACCGGCTCCGAAGCCGATATTTATGCCGCCTGTAGCGCTCATAAGCCTGTAGCTTTTTTCTTCAGCACTCATGTTCCGATCCATGGCTCTCACCCCTTTGCACCATAAGTATCATAGTATTCTTCGATCTTTGCGTACATCTCATCATCTATGATCATCCTTCCGTCCTTCTCCCTGTTGTGAAGGCAGGTCTTTACATCATCCATCGTAACTATTGCCGCCGTGGGGAAGCCGTAGCTGTCCGCGATCTCCTTAAGGGCGCTCTTGTCGCTCTTACCTTTTTCCATTCTGTCTAAAGATACCACAAGTCCCTTTATCTCAACTTTCGCCTGTCCCGTAACTATCGGATAAGTTTCCTCTATGGACTTTCCGGAGGTGGTCACATCTTCTATCATCACCACCCTGTCGCCATCCTTAAGCTTCGAACCCAAAAGTATGCCGGTATCCCCGTGATCCTTTATCTCTTTTCTGTTTGAACAATAACGGACTTCCTTTCCATAAAGCTCACTTATCGCCACTGCGGTCACAACAGAAAGAGGGATGCCCTTGTATGCAGGTCCGAAGAGCACATCAAAATCAAGTCCGAAATTATCATTTATCGCCTTTGCATAATACTCTCCCAGCCTCCTTAACTGCGAGCCCGTAACATAAGCACCCGCGTTCATGAAGAAAGGAGACTTTCTTCCGCTCTTTAATGTAAAATCGCCGAATTTAAGCACATCCGACTCAACCATGAAATCTATAAATTCCTGTTTGTACTGTTCCATATCATCTATACCTCTTGTATCGTTTAACGCGCACAGATTTTAACATAACCGGGCACTTACTTTCAAGACAGGGCACTTTCTATATCAGCCTTCATATCAAGCACTGCTTTCCTTGCCGCATCTGCATAAGCTTCCCCGCCGAATTCCTTATAAGCCTCATTTTTGTAAGCAGCTATTATGCCTCTGGAGGAATTGATTATTGCGCCGAGGCCGTCTTCATTAAAGAAATGTACCAGATCGGATCCCTTTCCGCCCTGTGCTCCGTATCCCGGAACCAGTATGCAGGTCTTCGGCATAAGCTTTCTGAGTACCTTTCCCATCTCGGGATAGGTGGCTCCCACAACAGCTCCCACATTACTGTAATCGCCGTCCATTGACAGCTCTCCCCATTCCCTTACCTTATCACCTACAAGTTCATATAAAGGTCTTCCGTCACAGGTCCTGTCCTGGAATTCACCGCTTGAAGGATTTGATGTTTTTACCAGAACAAAGATCCCCTTATCATCCCTGTTGCAGACGTCTATAAAGGGCTTTATGCCGTCAGATCCAAGGTATGGATTTACCGTGGCAAAATCCTCGTCAAAGCCCCTAAAGACCTTATCACCCAGTGTGATATGTCCAAGATGTCCCTCGGCGTATGCTGCGGAAGTTGAACCTATGTCCCCCCTCTTTACATCGCCTATGATGATAAGCCCTTTTTTCCTGCAGTAATCAACCGTGTCATAAAATGCCTTCATTCCGGGAAGTCCGAGAGCTTCATACATTGCGATCTGAGGTTTTACCGCAGGCACAAGGTCGCATACCGCATCGACTATACCTTTGTTAAATTCAAAAAATGCCGCAGCCGCTGCCTCCGGTGTCTCCCCGTATTCCTTAAAAGCTTTTTCAAGTATTCCTTTCGGAATAAAGGAAAGCTGGGGATCAAGACCCACAACTATGGGCGCTGTCTTTTTAATTTTCTCCATCAGTAAAGATATCATTTTTTTCTTTTCCTTTCCGCAAAATGCCGGAGCTTTAAGGCTCCGGCACCTTTTTTTATTTTAAGCCTTTTCTCCGATAAGCCAGTCGTACATATCCTGATATTTCGCAGCTGATACATGCCACGAAAAATCTGCTGCCATGGCTCTGTCTGTCATCTTGTTCCATTCGCGTCTCTTATCGTAATAGATACGTTCCGCATAGCGTATGGCTGCAAGCATCTCATGGGCATTGTAATTCCTGAATGAGAAGCCCGTGCCCGTGCTGTCGAATTCATTATACGGCTCGACAGTATCCTTAAGACCGCCTGTCTCTCTTACTATAGGCAGTGTTCCGTAACGAAGCGCCATGAGCTGTGACAATCCGCAGGGCTCAAAGAGACTGGGCATCAGGAAGGCATCGCAGGCTGCATATATCTTATGGGAAAGATCCTCGGAATAGTATATGTTCGCCGATACCTTATTTCCGTATTTCCAGTCGAAGTGCTTAAACATATTTTCATAACGCTCCTCGCCTGTTCCCAGCACTACTATCTGTACCGCATCCTGGCAGAGCTCGTCCATGATATATGCTATAAGATCAAGTCCTTTCTGATCCGTAAGCCTTGATACGATACCGATCATCATGATCTTATCATCCTGATCTATATTTAACTGCTTCTGAAGAGCTCTCTTGTTCTTTACCTTTTCCTTGCGGAAATTCTTCGCGTCATATCTGAAATCGATATACTTATCCTTTGACGGATCATAATCATCATAATCGATGCCGTTTACTATGCCTCTGAGGCTTCCTGCACGGGCCCTTAAGAGGCCGTCCAGACCTTCACCGTAGAAAGGAGTCTTTATCTCCTCGGCATAGGTCTCACTTACGGTGGTTATCGCATCGGCATATACAAGACCGCCCTTTAAGAGATTCGCATCCTTATACGCTTCAAGCTTATCCGGGGTGAAAAAAGCAGCCGGTATGCCCGTTATATCCCTCACATCCTTAACATCCCATTTTCCCTGGAATTTCAGATTGTGTATCGTCATCACAGTCTTCATCTTCGAGAAAAGCGGATTATTTGAAAAACGCTCCTTAAGATATACGGGTACGAGACCTGTCTGCCAGTCATGGCAGTGTAAAAGATCCGGCTCAAAATCAAGAAGCGGTATCGCAGAAAGTGCCGCTTTTGAAAAGAAAGCGAATTTTGTTATCTCGTCATAAACATTACCGCTGTAGGGCTTGGGGCCACCAAACATCATCTCATTATCGATAAAATAATATTTCACGCCGTCATATTCGGCCTCCAGTATCCCCACATATTCATTATTCCAATGGAAATCCATATAAAAATGTGTCTTATATCTTAACAGATCCTTCATCTGCTGGGACATGCACATGTACTTCGGAAGCATGACACGTACATCAAAATATTTTTTATCGACACATTTCGGGAGCGATCCGACCACATCAGCCAGGCCTCCCGTTTTGATAAAAGGAACACCTTCGGATGCGATAAAAAGAATATTCTTCATAATGCTGTAACCCTCCCTGTTCCGGGCTTTTTAGCCCTTATAATGCGGATCTTTTTAAGATCCAGTTACTTATTCATTATATAATAATACAGGTTTTATTTAAAGTACCGTCAGTCGTTATATGCCACTCTTCTGAATTCATCCATGGTGGTCACGCCCTGGGATACGAGCTCAAGGCAGGACTGTCTTAAAGTCTTCATGCCCTGATTTGCAATGGCATATTCCTTAAGCATTTCCGTTGTGGCGCCGGAGGATATCATATTCCTTACCTGCTTGTCCACAAGCAGGATCTCATGTATGGATATACGTCCGCTGTATCCGGTACCGTTGCAATGCGTACAGCCGTGGGCGATCTTTACTGCAGGTATGTTATATCCCACATATTCAAGCTCCGCCTCAGTCAAAGGCGCCTCCGTGCTGCAGTACGGGCATACCTTTCTTACAAGCCTCTGGGCTATGATGCCGTCAAGGGCGCTGGCGAGCATATAAGGCTCCACGCCCATATCCACGAGCCTTATGACAGATGAAGCTGCATCGTTTGTATGGAGTGTTGAAAGCACCAGATGTCCCGTTATGGCTGCCCTTACGGATATGGAAGCCGTCTCCGAATCTCTGGTCTCTCCGACCATTATGATATCCGGATCCTGTCTGAGCAGAGCCCTTAAGCCCACTTCAAAGGTAAGGCCCGCCACGGGATGAACCTGCATCTGATTTAAACGTGGAAGATTCTTTTCCACAGGATCCTCAATGGTGGATATGTTCACAGGTCTCTTTGACAGCTCAGCGAGCATCATATAAAGCGTAGTCGACTTTCCCGAACCTGTGGGACCTGTCAGATATATGATGCCGTTTAAGGACTGCATCATCTTCTGTACCTTTGCGTAATTCTCGGGAGTCATACCGAAGGAATCCGCATAATCTATCTGGGCATTGCTGGCAAGTATTCGCATTACGGCTTTTTCCCCGAAACTTGTAGGTATCACGGAAACACGGACATTGACTATCTGATTCTGAATACGCACCCTGAAATGTCCGTCCTGGGGAATACGCCTTTCCGCGATATCCATTTCGCTCATGATCTTTATACGGGCTATGAGCGAGGAATGAATATTCTTCTGCAGCGTCGCATAATCCATCATGATGCCGTCCATACGCATGCGGACCATGGTATTGGTTTCAAAAGGCTCTATATGGATATCCGAAACATTCTCGCTGTAGGCTTTTTCAAGAAGTGAATTAACCAGGTTTATGATAGGCGTATCGTCATCACCGTCCGAGGTGTCTATTACCATCTCATCCACGGATGCACCGGTATCTGCCTGGTTTGCCATATTAACGGCCTTCTTTGCAGATATCTCCGCATAGTAATACTGGATGGCATTTTTAAGCGGCTCACTCTCCGCTATATAAAGCACTATCTGCCTGCCGGAGGTCTGTCTTATATCCTCTATGCCGTAAAGATCGAGAGGGTCGTTTACTATGAGCTGAAGCTGGTCACCCTCAAAGCCTGCAGGAAGCATCACATATTTCGTGGCCAACTGCTCAGGGATGAGTGATACGGCGCTCATATCGACCTTTATAGATGAAACGCTTATGAACGGAATGTTTAACTTCTCCGAAAGAGCCTTTAACATCTGCTGCTCGGAAATAAAGCCCTGGCTTATAAGTATGGCGCCTACTCGCTCTCCTCTGTGTTCTTTCTGGTAAGCTAACGCCGCCATGAGCTGTTCTTCGGTGATATACCCCATTTCCACGAGGGTATCGCCCAGCCTTAATTTTCTGATAGCACTTGTATCCATTCTTTATTCCTCTGTTTCTATATACCTGTCTAAGATATATTCGTAATTCGAATCATCGTACATGAATATAAACATATTGACGGAAAGCTCGTAATCCTGCTGTTCTGTTATGACAGGATCTCCGTTTTCATCAAATACGATATCACGGACAGCTTCCGTAAAGCTGTAATTTCTTATGAGTATCGACTTATTCTCTGTTATGCTGTTTATCCATGCCTGAAGCCTGTCCATGCTTCCCGTTACCGTCATGGAGATATCCACCGCATATACTCCCGCACCGGTGGTATCAGCCACCATTTCCGACATTTCCTCCACCGCAGCTATATCATCGCTGTACATTGCGGTCTCCGCATCAAAACCCGTCCCGGTGCTTTCAGACTCCGTCTTCTTTGTTTTTTCACTTCCGTCGGTTAATCCCACTATATCGCTTATCGTGGGATCCGATTCAGTCTCGGTGTAGGTTATATTACCCTCACGTTCTTCCTTTATCCCTGCCGCGGATGAATATGCATAAGGCTCAAGATCCAGGCTCTCCTCCGGCATCTTTATATACAGATCCTTTGATCTCAATCCCATTTTTAATACATCACTTGTGAGCATCTCATCGATCTGTGCGGAATCCATAATGGGATAATATCTGCTTCCGTATTCCTTCACATCCGCAGAAAGCCTTTCAACAAAAGCCTCTGCCACTCCGAGCCTCATCTTCTTTGTTTTAATAAGATCATGTGTTTCTTCCGCTTTTACTATCTTCTTTTCCGTCTTCTTTACAGAATCGGTTGCAGGCCTTATGCCTATGAGCCAGAAAAGAGCTACGATAACAACGATCCCTAAGAAATAGAGCAGTTTTTTGTCTCTGTCTGTCATTGCCGTCTTCATCACTGCTCCTCCTTTCCTGCAGTCTCCGCAAGGATGCAGCTTATCATCGCAGTCCACCCTTCATCATTCTCATTCTTTGAATATCCGGTATAATCAACGGACTTAAAAGCAGGGTTCTTAAGGAGCCTTTCAACATATACATTTATGCTCTCCACGTCTTCAAACTCCGCTCTCATATCAAAAGCCCCGCGGCCGGCATCGTAACCGCCAACGGAAACATCACCCAGATCCGCTGCTTCTTTCTTAAGTATCTTCGGTATAGTATCATTGGGAAGAGGATATGAATCCTGAAAAAGCGTCAGAAGTTTTAAACCTCCGTAATGGGAGCTTAATACCTCCGCTGCCGAAGTCATCTGATCATATTCCGCAGCATCCATTGTGTTTTCGGGATCCGAATTATAGGCGTTTAACTCATCCAGATATTTCTCTCTCCGGTGTTTATTAACAAATACCGCTATGGTAATGACTGTCATTATGAGAAAAGCGGCAGCATAAGGAAGTACAAGCATGATCTTCCTCTTCTTTGCCTTGCGTGCTTCCACGGCCTCTGCTCCGCCCTTGCCCACGGCCTCAAGTATATTAACATGATCCGTTAGGGACATGAGTCCCGCCATGGGATAAAGCATGGTATCGATAGGTCTGGATACCGTTCCCAACCTTACGCCTTTTAAGCCTCCTAACTTCTGGATCTGAACATTCCCGGCTATAGTCATCCTTATGGCTTCCGCGCAAAGATATACATCGTTATCCGGAATACCGGCCATATATATGACAGAGATGGCTTCTTCTATATTCTGAGTCTTGGCAAACTGTTCTATCTGGCTTACGATCTGCGCCACTTCCCTGCCGTAGCTCTCGGTGCCGGGATTGTTAAAGACTCTCGTAGTCATGGAATAGAAATAATTGCCTTCCACAAAATAAGCGGAGGTAATGGACATTCCGTCCTGTATCATGACAATATAATTTCTGTCCTCCGCAAGGCTTAAGCTGTGGAAGAGATTAACGGCAACACCAATACCGCTGTTTATGAATTTTAAGCTTATACCGGCTTCTTCAAATACCTGGATATATCCGCTTATGAAATCTACATCCGCTGTTTCCGCGCACATCTTTGACGTTTTTTTCTTTGCGTCCTTTGACATGCGGTAGAAGCCCATTGCCCGTTTATCGGCATCATCATCCGAAATATCCCTGCTAAGATAATTTCTGCTCTTTGAAACAGACATAAGAGGGATATCAACGACCCTGACCTTTATCTGTGATGTATTGATTATGAGACTTATGCCCTTTACAGGAAGCTTATGCCCGTTCCAGAAAGCCCTTATGGTATCCGTTAACTCCTGGGGATCCGTGATGATACCGTTTAGCATACAGCCCTCGGGCATGGCCATGGAATAGACCTTTTCCACGTTCACGCTCTTTGCCGTGCCGCTTCCTTTTACCACCAGTATCTCGGTATTTGATAAAAATGCTGTTATCGCCATTATGGCTGCACCTCTCCTTCTTAACCCTTGCCTATATACTGATAAGACTGATATATAGGCACGATCACGGACAGCATTATAAAGCCTACTATAGCTGCCATGATGATTATCATAACCGGTTCAAGATATGATACCAGCTGCTGTATAGCCTTCTCGGATTCAAACTCAAGATTATCCGCCATTGACTCCAGCATATTGTCAAGAGACCCCGCCTCTTCACCTACTTTTACCGAAGACGTGAGTTTCTTTACAAAACCGTCCACCTTATCAAGAGCAACACTTAAGGGAAGCCCCGCCTGTGTGTCGGCTATGACCTGTTCAAACTGCTTCTCGATATAAAGATTTCCTATTGTCTTTCTCGCAATACTTAAGCAGGTGATAATGGGAATACCTGCCGAATAAAGCGAATTAAGAGTTCTTGCAAATCTTGCCGTATATATGGTCTTCATAAGGCGGCCTGCCTTTGGCATCTTTACCTTTATCTTATCGATGTAATACGCCACCTTGTAGATCTTCTTTAAGAAGTATGCGGCAAGCCATGCGCTTACCCCGAAGACAATAAGGAAGAGCCAGTGATATCTTACGAAATCACTTATGGCCATCATGATCCTTGTGGGAAGCGGCAGAGTGCCCATTGACGCAAAGAGCTCGTCAAACTGGGGCATAACATATCCGAATATGACAAGCACCACCACCACGATAAGGAAAGCTAAGATCTTAGGATATGTAAGAGCGCTCTTTACCGTTGCATTCATGCGGTCTTCTTTTGTATACTGCTCCGCAACCTTTAATGCGGTGCTGTCCATATTGCCGCCGGTTTCCGCAGCCCTGAACATATTTATTATAAGGGGCGGGAACACTCCTCCGGCGGATTCCATGGCATCGGATAAGGGGATGCCCTGCATTACCATCCTTACTATCTCTTTGTAGATTTCTTTTTCATAGTCGCCTGCAGCCTCATCCTCCGAAAGCATCTGCAATGCTTTTACGAGAGGTATGCCCGCCTGTATGAGCGTGCCTATCTGCCTTGCGTATTCCGCCAGAGCAGAGACCTTTAAAGGCTTATAATATTTTTTAGCGTTAACAAGCTCGCAATCCATGAGCATGAGATTCTTGGCCTTAAGCCTCTCATGGAGGTTCTGCTCATTTTCCGCCGCCAGTGTGCCGCTTACTGTCTTTCCTTCGGCATCCTGGGCTTTGTATTTATAATTTTCCACGCTCTGTTCCCTCTAATATTCCGACAGAAGAAGGCTGTAATAAACCTTCCAGCT
This sequence comes from Lachnospiraceae bacterium, assembly GCA_017540265.1. Lineage (GTDB taxonomy): Bacteria > Bacillota > Clostridia > Lachnospirales > Lachnospiraceae > NK4A136. The sequence goes on along the minus strand of JAFYBJ010000007.1, from coordinate 630 downwards.
GTTTTCTTCCGTTCCCGTATTCCGGGAATAATAAACCGTATAGCCGTCATTCCTGTAAATGAAAGATACCGGCTCCATGTCGCTTACATCCCAGGCATTTAAGATGATATCTCCATCTGCCCCGCTTAAGGTACGTATCTCGGATTCGGCTCTTTTGCTTAAGCCGTTTATGGCTGAGGTGTCGTAAAGAGAAGCATTCATACCGTATATCTCTATGGCTGCCGCTCTCATGGCAATGCGGACATTCCTTGCATCGCGCAGGGCATCATCTCCTCCGATACGTATTTTACTATAAATACCGGCAGCAGCACAAACAATAATAAGCAGTACAAGAGCAAAGACGATGATGATCATGCGTCTCTTTCTCATACTGCCCGCCGCACCGTATTCCTCCGGAGCAGCGATTATATAACGGCCGTTTATCTCGGCCTCTCTTGCTATGACTTTTTCCTGTGGCAATTTCCTTATCTTATATCCAAAAATCCTCCTCCTTATGTAGGAGGAGGATCATTGATCTGTAAAATGTATCCCTGCTTTGTCATCCTGAGGGCTGTAGCCCGAAGGATCTTTATACCGAATCGTATCAGAAAGATTCTTCGCTTCGCTCAGAATGACATAAAGTGGTATTTA
>JAFYBJ010000052.1 GCA_017540265.1 Lachnospiraceae bacterium | reverse complement strand
AGTACATAGTGATGATGGTGCTGTGGGAAGAAAAGAAGGTCAACGAGAAATATCTGTGTGATGCACTTTGTCTGAAATCCAATACGGTAACGCCGCTTCTTAAAAAGCTGGAAGCAAAAGGCTTTGTTGAAAAGGCAAAAGACACGGACGATGAGCGCAATCTGGTGATCACGCTTACAAAAAAAGGTGAAAAGCTGCAGGATAAAGCCCTGTGTGTGCCGGAAAACATAGCGCGTGAATTTAATCTTACAAAGGAAGAGGCGGGGATGCTCTATAATATCCTGTATAAAATGCTGAATGAAGAGAAAGAAATATAAGGTTTATTCTGTCATCCTGAGGGCTTTAGCCCGAAGGATCCTGTAACTGAAAATGATAGAAAGATCCTTCGCTTCGCTCAGGATGACATACAGGAAGATGCAGTAATCAGAACTATAAAATTTAGTACAATGTAGAAAGGAGATTTTAAAATGAGCACAGTATATGATTTCACAGTAAGAGACAGGAAGGGGAATGAGGTTTCCCTGTCGGAATATAAGGGCAAGGTGCTCCTTATCGTAAATACAGCAACGGGCTGTGGTTTCACGCCTCACTATGAGCCGTTAGAAGCTATGTATAAGGAATTCAGAGATCAGGGGTTTGAGATACTTGATTTTCCCTGCAATCAGTTTGCGGATCAGGCGCCGGGTTCCGAAGATGAGATACACGAATTCTGCACACTTAAATTCGGTACGGAATTTCCCCAGTTTGCAAAGATCGATGTTAATGGAGAGAATGCAGATCCGCTCTTTGCATATCTTGCAACGCAAAAGCCTTTCGAAGGATTTGGTAAAGGCTTGAAGAATGCTGCATTAAACAAGTTTGCGGATGCCAATAATAAAAAATTTGGTGAGAAGGCTTATATAAAATGGAACTTTACAAAATTCCTTGTAAACCGTAAGGGTGAGGTCATAGCACGTTTTGAACCTACTGTTGATATGAAGGAAGTAAAAGAGGCCGTTAAAAACGAGATAGGAGCATAGTCATGAAAGAACAGACAGGCAGAGATAAGATCATCATACGTACCAGTATAATAGGGATCCTGGCAAATCTGTTCCTTGCTGTTTTTAAGGCTGTTATAGGTTTTAGCGCCGCATCCATTGCGATAGTGATGGATGCGGTCAACAACCTGTCCGATGCTGCCAGTTCCGTGATCACCATAGTCGGGACAAAGCTTGCAGGCAGGGAGGCGGATAAAAAACATCCCTTCGGATATGGAAGGATAGAATATCTGAGTGCAATGGTCATATCGCTTATCGTTCTCTATGCGGGGATCACTGCATTTGTGGAATCCGTAAAGAAGATCATTCATCCGGACATGCCTGATTACAGTACTTCATCGCTTGTGATCATTGCTGTCGCAGTTGCTGTAAAGATCATCCTTGGCAGGTATGTAAAGAATGTTGGCGAAAAAGTGAATTCGGATTCGCTCATCAATTCGGGAGAAGATGCCACACTTGATTCAGTGATCTCTGCCTCTACTCTTGTTGCGGCCGGGATTTATCTTATCTTTCATATTTCTCTTGAAGCGTGGCTTGGTGCGGTCATAGCCATTGTAATAATAAAATCCGGTTTTGAGATGATCGGAGAAACACTCTCGAAGATCCTTGGTGAGAGGGCAGATGCCGAACTTGCAAGGGATATAAAGGAAACTATCACAGGTTATACGGAGATAAGCGGAGCTTATGATCTTGTATTGCATAATTATGGCCCGGATTCCTATAACGGGTCGGTGCATATTGAAGTTCCCGATACTCTGTCAGCGGATGATCTTGATAAGCTTATTCGCAAGGTCACGATAGATGTGCATAAAAAGCATGATGTGATACTTACGGCAATCGGCGTGTACTCCATAAACACAAAGGATCCGGAGGCCATGGCTGCCAGGGAAAAAGTGACAGAGCTTGTAATGGAAACTGCCCATGTACTACAGATGCATGGTTTCTATATCGATAAAAAAGAAAAGACTTTACGTTTTGACGTAGTCATAAGTTTTGATGCAGAGGACCGCGGCCGGGTGTACATGGAGGTATTGAAAAAGGTGCAGAAGGAGTATCCGGATTATGAGCTGCAGGTTGCGATAGACACGGATTTCAGTGAGATATATGACTGATATGGTAGTTTCAACCAAATAAGGGACTTAAAATTTAGCATATGTTCTAATTGAATGATGGATAAAAAAAAATATACAATGATATGTAAGCGCTTACATAACGCTGTGACGTGATAAATGGTTCAAAACCAAAGGAGATAACTATGAAAAAAAGAAATAAGGGAAGGATTTACAGGGCTGCAGCCCTGGCACTTTCGGCTATAGTTACGGCCGGGAGTATTTTTTCGTGTATACCGGCACCGGCTGCATATGCTGCGATAAGCTCCGAAAGCGTAAGGGACGGAGTGGGAGAGATAAGCATCACGGCAAGTGCAGGATATGAGGAAGGCGCGTATATCGAATGGAGCCTTCTTGACGGTGCCGATGGATATGAGGTTGCCGTATCCAAAGATAAAAGCACCTGGACGGTGATTGATGATGAGCTGGTGCGTAAATATAAGAGTGGTACTACGGAGTATATGCGCGCAGATGCTTTGGGACTTACGGCAGGCACGTGGTATTTTAAGATCGTCGCAGGAAAATATGATTCTTCCGGTGTAAAGAAAAGTGATGTGACCGAAAAGATAAGCGATTCCGTAACAGTCAGGGCTCATGACAGATCGGGCTTTGCGTGGGTAAACAAAACAAGCGGATATTATACCGTGTCGGATAATGACTATAGCGGCACCGATGCGAATGGTGCCTATAACGCAGACGGCAGCATAAAAGAAAATGCTGATATCATTTACGTTACAGAGGATAATAAAAACACCGTAACACTTACGATAAAAGATAAAAATAATAAGGATGCAAAGCTCACAGGTATCCAGAATATAATTGCGGGATACAAGAATAACAGCCATGCTGCACCTCTGGATGTACGTTTCATAGGAAGGATCACAGATCCGGCTGTTCTTACGGACGGAGATCTTTACATGGATGAGGTGACAGCAGGCCTTACTCTTGAAGGAGTAGGAAAAGATGCTGCAATAGCAGGCTTTGGTTTAGTTATAAAAAAATCATCAAATGTGGAAGTGAGAAATTTAGGATTTCTTCTTTGTGACAGTAAAGAGGGAGACAGCGTAAGTCTTCCTTCCGGTGATGATCACATATGGGTGCATCATTGTGATTTCTTCTATGGTGAGGAACCTGCAACAGATGATGGTGACAACGATCATGCTAAAGGTGATGGTGCTCTTGACTGTAAGGAATCCGATTATATAACCTTCTCCTACAATCATTTCTGGGATTGCGGAAAGTGCTGTCTGCTTGGAAATTCAATGCAGGCGCTTGATGAATTCAATATAACCTATCATCACAACTGGTTCGATCATTCAGATTCAAGACATCCCAGGGCAAGATATTATAATGCTCATGTTTATAATAATTACTTTGATGGCATTTCTAAATACGGCATGGGATCCGTGGAAGGTGCGTCTATTTTTTCTGAGTCAAATTATTTCAGAAATGTACAAAAGCCGATGCTGATCTCTATGCAGGGAAATGATTCAGGTACTTTCTCAAAAGAAGATGGAGGAATGATCAAGGCATATGGCAACAGCATAAACGGTTCATCAATTAAATACACACCCTATAGTGAAACGAATAATGTTGAATTTGATGCTTATGAGGTTACTGCAAAAACAGAAACAATACCGGATACGGTAAAAACAAAGCAGGGTGATAATGTTTACGACAATTTCGATACCAGAGCAGGTTTCTATGCATATACAGCGGATGCGGCTGCAGATGTTCCTACTAAAGTTAAAGCTTCCGCAGGCAGAGTGCAGGGCGGCGATATAAGTTATGAATTCGCTGATTCCGAGGACAGCAATTATGCCGTGATAAGCGCTTTAAAGACACAGCTTACGGAATATATGGAAAATGGCGGAGATCTTGAATCCGTAGGCGGCGTAACAGGCTCGTCCGAGGATGTGTATTATACACTTAAGTTTAAAGACGGAAGCACCGTAACAACTATAGATGCCCAACAGGTGATAGGAACGCCTGTAAGTAAAACCCTTGCGCCGGATATGTCGGGCAAAACCGTTCCTGAGGGAAAATATTGTTTCGGATACTGGACCGCGGTTGATCCCTCCGGTACGGAAGAATGCGCAGAATGGGATTTCTCAAAAAATGTTACAACAGATGTGACAGAGGGAAACAAGACAGACGGATATACATTTACTCTTTATGCATATTGGTACACGGAAGCGGAATACGAATCAACCCTTCGCGGCGGTACTCCGATAGGAAATGATGTGGTGACTCACAATTTCGTAACTGACGGATTTGGCAGCAGATATTTTGAGATCACCGGAAATACGAAAACGGAAAACGGAACCTCAGGTACCTATGAAGGATATACCTGGCCGGATGGAAAGCAGTATATATATGGACGTAACAGACTTATCATGGATGCTGAGGCATCTGTGAAATTCACGACCACAGCGGATGAATCACTTTTAGTGCTTCTTCTTGATAAGGCTAAGACAGGAAACGTAAATATAGACGGAACGGCGGCAGCTCCGGCAGACGGTGTGATACTTAAGGCACTTTCTGCAGGTGAGCATACCATAACTTACGCAAAAGATAATTATCTTTACGGAATAATAGTAAAACCGGGCGAAGGAGTACCCGGGAAGGCAAGCGCAGCAAATACTTTGAATGTAGGCGAGGATATGACTGCCGGAGAATATACATCCGATCAGACTGTAAAGATATTCACGATACATGCTTCTGCAACAGATGGAAAAGTAACAGTTGATGCAAACTCAAAGACGATAGGCGGTACAGCATATACTCAGAGACTTAAGCTGGGCGGAGCCGGTGATGCAAATAAGAGAAGTATAAGCTTTAAGGCAATAAAGGCTGCAACTTTAAGGCTTATGATGGTTTCCTCTTCAGGATCTGATGCAAGAAAGCTCAATGTGGCCGAAATGAAGAACGGCGCGCTTTCGGTAATAAAAGGAAGCGTAAATATTGCAGGAACTGCAACAGAATGTGCTGATGGAAACATACCCGTTGGAACAACGGCTGCCGTATATGAGCTGTCACTTCCTGAAGCAGGAGAATATTATATTTACGCTACCGACGGCGGAGTGAATTTCTATGCAGTAGAAGTGGTTTATTCCGGAGGTGAGAGTGATCCGGGTAATGATCCTAAAGATCCTGAGAACCCCGAAGATCCTGAGAATCCTTCTGATCCGGAAGATGGTGAAGCGCAGACGGTTTATTACACCGTGTCCTTCAATTCTCTCGGGGCTGTTGTCTCATCAAATAAGGTTGTCAGCGGAAATACCGTGTCTGCGCCTTCTGCGCCTGCGCGTGAAGGATATGAGTTCGAAGGCTGGTATACCTCACAGGCTGCGGCAGATGCTCTTAACGAAAGCGCAAAATATGATTTTGCATCAAAGGTTGAAGCAGATCTTACCCTCTATGCCGGATGGAAGTCCGTATCGGAAGATGATGGTAAAAATGAGGAAGAAAGCACCGAAGATTCTTACGATCATTCCGGAGATAAGGAAATAGCAGATGCCTCCGGAAACGCAGTGACATATGAGCTTGAAGATACGGTGTTCTATTATACCGGCACTGCCGTAAAACCTGCGGTAAAGCTTTACGGTAACGGAAGACTTCTTTCCGAGGGTGTGGACTATACGCTTAAATACAGCAATAATAAGCTTGCTTCAGCCGATGCAGACGGGAAAGCTCTTGCAGGCGTTTTAAAGGCGCCTTCGATAACAGTAAGCGGTAAGGGCAATTACAGAGGAAAGTTTGTCATCGCTTTCAACATCAGGCAGAGATCGCTTTCAGACAGCGAGGTGGCTTACAGCGATGCTGTGGTTGCGGATGTAACAAAGGCTGTGCCTAAGATGAGCTGCCACGGCGTGAACCTTAAGAATAATAAGGATTTCACTTATGCATTAAAGGGATCTGTTCTTGAAGTGAAGGGACAGGGAAATTATTGCGGTACTCTTAATATCCCTGTAAATGTGAAGTCTGACAGCAAAGCTGTGGGCAAGATAAGCATCAGTGTTGAAAAGAAGACCTACGCATATGACGGCAAGGCTCATGATGCTTCTGCGGATAAGATAGTTACCGTAAAAGACGCCAGCGGCAACATACTCAAAGCAGGCAGTGATTATGTGATAGTACTTACGGATAATATAAATGCCGGCACCATGAAGATAACAGTCTGTGGCCGTGGAGATTATGTGGGACTCTTAACAAAGAAACTTAAGATCACTCCGGCACAGATAACACCTGCAGTAAGCGGTATCGCTGCGTCCTATACATATGCATACGGCGGAGTTTATCCCGAGCCTGTGGTAAAGAGCGGAAGTACTGTTCTTACAAAGGGCGTGGATTACAAGCTTTCATATTCTAAGAACAAGGCGGCGGGAACTGCTGCGGTAAAGGTTACACTTACCGGAAACTATAAGGGCACAGTCACAAAGAATTTTGAGATAAAGCCTGCAAGCCTTTCAGGAGATACCTTCCGTGCACTTGCACCGGATCAGGTATCAAACGGAAATACCGGAACCTATTATTCAAAGCCTTATGTGGAACTGGATCATGTTCTTATCAAAGCATCCGAATACAGCTGCAGCTACTATACGGATGCGGCCTGCAAAAAAGAGATCACAAAGCAGTCGCCTCTCACCGTGGCGTCGTCACCTGTGACCGTTTATGTTAAGATAACAGGCAAGGGGAAGAATTACACGGGAACAGCTCCGGTGATAAGCTACAAGGTGTACCCCGCAGGTAAGGCATCTCTTGCAAAGGCTGCCGTAACTCTTAAGGACAGCACAGGAAATAAATTAAAGACCATGAGCTTTACCGGAAAGCTCTTAAAGCCTGCGAAGGCAGAGGTTACTCTTTCCGGAAGCCCTGTAAGTTCAGGATATACGGTAAGCTGCTTTGGCAATGTATATAAGGGAATGGCTGTTGCTGTGGTAAGCGGAGATGGTAAGACTTATGCCGGTTCAAAGGCCGCAAAGTACAGCGTAAAAGCAGGCGATATTGAGACGTTAACTAAATCAGAATAAGCGAAGGGTATATAACATACCGGAGGTAAAGAAATGTTTATGGTGGCCGGCCTGGGAAATCCGGGCAGACAGTACGAGGGCACGAGACATAACTGCGGTTTTGAAGCCCTCGACGTACTTATGAAAAAATATAAAGTGACGCTTACGGAGACAAGGTCCGGCGCATTTTACGGAAAATGTGTGATCGCAGGACAAAAGACCCTGCTCGTAAAGCCACAGACATTCATGAACTTAAGCGGTGACGCATTGCAGGGGCTGTGCGCATATTACAAGATCGATCCCGCAAGCGAGCTGATAGTATTCTGTGATGATATCAATCTGGCGCCGGGGCTCTTAAGGATTCGTCCGAAGGGCTCCGCAGGCGGCCATAACGGACTTAAGGATATTATAAAAAAGCTGGGCACCGAGGAATTCACGAGAATACGCATAGGTGTGGGTGAAAAACCTTCCGGCTGGGATCTTGTAGATCATGTGCTGGGACATTTTTCAAAAGAAGATGAAGCCCTCATGGAAAAAGCGTTTGAAAATGCGGCTGCTGCGGTGGAGGATATCATCGCAGGAGTGAGCATGGATATGATAATGAGCAAATATAATAATAAATAATATGATATGATATAATACGCTTGATTTTTTCACGGTATGATCCGATATAATGCAGGGATCTTCCGGAGGTATTGATTTGAGAAAATTAAGAAATAAGGGCTTTACCCTTGTAGAACTGATAGTGGTGCTTATAATACTGGCGATACTGGCGGCTGCGCTGGTACCGTCTCTTCTTGGTTATATTGACGAGGCAAAGAGTAAAAAAGATGTGGAGGAAGCGAGCGCACTGATGACAGCAATACAGTCCGAGCTTTCCACGGAATACTCAAAAAGCACCAGTAATTTCAGCTCCATGAGTACGGACGCTGATATATTCATGTACAAAGACGCTAAATATGCCGATTTCAAGAAAAATGTCTATGATCTGAGCGGCGTGGATCCGGATCCTTTCCTGCTTATCTTCTATACCTGTAAGATAGACGGGGATGATTATGCTAAGAGCAACAGCACTACCCGCCATAAGGCTTTTACAGTCGTAAGCATGGTATACTGGAAAGAAAAGGATTCAAAACCTCTCTTTTACAATTTTGTAAGCGGCATGTGGGAAGAGGGAAGTCCCTACAGTGCGGATATCGTAATAAGGGGCACCAATACGGTGCAGAGCGGTGCTTATAAAGGTGATCCACTCAGGGTGTGTGTTCTTGACGGAACATCCAAAAAGATAACCTCGGGTGCCGACAACAGCACTAAAGTGATCAATATCAACAATATGATAATGGCAGCCGTGAATTATTCCGGAACCCTGAACACCAAAAATTATAATAAAAACATAACGATAGAATGAGTCTTACTGAATATGAATATCTTAAATGCACCTCTTAAGGGGCTTCGCTGGTTTGAACGGGCAGAAAAGGCCGTGGCAGACGCTCAGGCGAAGCTTGCCATAGCAGGAGTTTCCGATTCGGCAAAATTGCATATGATGAGTGCGCTGGGGGAGAATGCTGACATCTCCCTCATTGTTACTTTTTCGGATATAAATGCGGCGGCCATGGCTGAAGAATACCGCTTCTTTGATAAAAACACCTATTTTTATCCGGCGAAGGATCTGATCTTCTATCAGGCTGATATAAACGGTTCGGAAACGGTGAAGAAACGTCTTACCGTCTTAAAGCACATGATGACGGATAAGAAGCTTACCATAGTCACCACTTTCGGCGCGCTTATGGAGCCGGTACTTCCCCTTGAAATACTTAAAAATAATATACTCGAGATCAGAAAGGGAAGCATAGTTGAGGAGGATGCCATCGCTATCCTTCTTGTTTCCATGGGATATGAAAGGACAGGTTATCAGGTAACAAGACCGGGAGAATATTCCATACACGGAGGAATAATAGATGTCTTTGATGTTACGGAAGAAAATCCCGTGCGCATAGAATTATGGGGCGATGAAGTGGAATCCGTAAGAAGTTTTGATGCGGAAAGCCAGCGTTCGATAGAAGAGCTTGATAAGACGGAAATTTTTCCTGCGTCTGAAATGATACTCGGAAAAACCCTCCGTTATGAAGGGTATCGAAAGATAGAAGAGGAAATGAAAGCGCGCATAGTGGAATTCAGGGACAGCCACAAACCCGAAGAAGCCATGCGTTTAAAGAACAGGCTTGAAGAACTTGAAAATATACTGATATACGGCACGGGAAGTTTAAGCCTTGATTCATATATAAGATATTTTTATGAAAAGACGGAAACCCTTACGGATCTCTTAAGCGGAAGGCGGTACTGTATCTTTCTTGATGAGCCTTCGAGGCTTACGGAATACGCCTATGGCCTGGAGCTTGAATATAACGAGAGCATGAAGAACCGTCTGGAGGGCGGCTACTGCCTTCCGGGACAGGCTGATATTCTCACGCCCGTAAACAAAGTGCTTCACAGACTGGATAAAGAGAGCACTGTGCAGATAATGGCTTTTCCCAGAGAGGATGAGCTTTTTGCGAATGAAGAAAAGCAGTTTGTAAACTGCCGCAGTGCAGCATCCTACAGCTCTAATTTCATGGCACTAGCATCGGATCTTAAACGGCTTAAGTCAGAGGGGTACAGCGTTTTGATCCTTTCCGGTTCCAGAGCAAGGGCAAAGCGTCTTGCAGAGGATCTGGGCTATGAGGATGTAACGACTGCTTATACTGAAAATAAAGAAGAGCCTCTTAAGCCTAAGGAAACGGTCACATTTTATGGAAGAGTGCGGAAGGGCTTTACTTATCCCGATCTTAAATTTACCGTCATTGCAGAGACTGATATATTCGGCGCGGAAAGAAAAAAGAAAAAGAAGAAGTCAAAATTCGCTCCCGGCAAACTGATAGGCGGTCTGGATGACCTGCATGTGGGAGATTATGTGATAAACGAAGACTGCGGCATAGGCATATACCGCGGCATCGAAAAGATGGAGATAGAGCATGTCCGCAAGGATTATATGAAGATCGAATACAGGGACGGCGCTTTTCTTTACGTGGCGGCGACAGCCTTCGACAAGGTTTCCCTCTATGCGGATAAAGATGCGAAGAAGCCTAAATTAAACAAGCTTGGCACGGAGGAATGGAATCATACAAAAGAGAAGGCGAAGGCGGCAGCGGAAGGTGTAGCGAAGGAACTGGTGGAGCTTTATGCCGCCCGTATGATGAATAAGGGATACCGCTACGGAGAAGATACGGTATGGCAGCATGAATTCGAAGAAATGTTTCCTTATGATGAAACCGAGGATCAGCTTTCTGCCATAGAGGCTGTAAAGGCGGATATGGAAAGTTCAAAGATAATGGACAGGCTGATCTGCGGAGATGTGGGATTCGGAAAAACGGAAGTGGCTATACGTGCTGCCTTTAAGGCTGTGCAGGAGGGCAGGCAGGTGGCGTATCTTGTTCCCACCACCATACTCTGTGAGCAGCATTATAATACTTTCACGGAGCGAATGAAGGAGTATCCCGTAAGGATAGAGATGCTCTCGCGTTTCCGCACTCCCGCTCAGATAAGGAAAACGATAAAGGATCTGAAGGAAGGGCTTGTGGATATAGTGATAGGCACCCACAGACTGCTTTCCAAAGATGTAGGCTATAAGGATCTGGGACTTTTGATAATCGATGAGGAGCAGCGTTTCGGTGTTGCACATAAAGAAAAGATAAAACAGTTAAGGACAAATATAGATGTCCTTACGCTTACAGCCACACCCATCCCGCGCACACTTCATATGAGCCTTGCAGGCATACGTGATATGAGCCTTCTTGAAGAAGCGCCGCAAAACAGGCAGCCCATACAGACTTTCATTTGTGAATATAATGACGAGACAGTCAGGGAAGCTCTAAAGAGAGAACTGGTCCGCGGCGGACAGATCTATTACGTTCACAACAGGGTGGCGAATATAGCGGAAGTGGCGGGAGAAGTATCGGCGTTAGTACCCGGCGCAAAGGTGGCATATGCTCACGGGCAGATGAGTGAGAACGAGCTTGAGGATATCATGATGGCCTTTATAAACAGGGAGATAGATGTACTGGTATCCACCACCATTATAGAAACAGGCCTTGATATTCCCAACGTGAACACGATGATAATACGTGATTCGGACAGGATGGGCCTTGCCCAGCTCTATCAGTTAAGAGGGCGTGTGGGACGATCCGAAAGGACGGCCTATGCTTTTCTTATGTACGACAGGCACAAGGTTTTAAAGGAGACTGCAGAAAAGAGGCTTTCTGCCATACGTGAATATTCTGATCTGGGAAGCGGCTTTAAGATAGCGATGAGCGACCTTGAGATAAGAGGTGCCGGAAACGTGCTTGGGAAGGCCCAGCACGGGCAGGTGGAGGCGATAGGCTACGAGCTTTACTGCAGGATGCTGGAGGCGGCAATAAAGGAGCAGAAGGGCATTCCTGTGTCAGGTGAAGAAGACTGCGAGATGGATATGAGCGTGGACGCTTTCCTCCCTGCGGAATACATAATGAACGAGCTGCAGAAACTTGATATCTACAAGAGGATAGCTGCGATAAAGAACAGTGAAGATGCTGATTCAATGCGGGATGAACTGAGAGACCGATTCGGTGAGCTTCCCGGTCCCGTTCAGAGACTTATACGCGTGGCGGAGCTTAAGGCAAAGGCAGCTTCGCGTTACATCACGCTTGTTCACGGAAGGGATGGACGGATTGAATTTAAGATGGAGAGGAATGCGCCTGTAAATGTGGAGCAGATCCCGTATCTTCTCAATGAATACGGCGGGGATCTGCGGCTTAAAACTGTAGGCGATCCTGTCTTCACCTTCTTTTATGAGGGAAGCGGAGCGGAGCTCATGTTAAACAAAACGGAAGAAGTTCTCGATATGATGAAGATGATAATGCCGTAAAAACATCTTCGGGATGCCTTAGAAAACACCTTCGGGATAACGGAGGTGTTTTTTTGTATGTAAAAAATACAAGT
>JAFYBJ010000051.1 GCA_017540265.1 Lachnospiraceae bacterium | reverse complement strand
ACGCTCTGTATTCCAGCCAAGACCTTTCATCACTGAAGGCTGTATAAGGAAGCGGTCTGCAGCCGTGCCCGCCGCAAGCATGGAAGGCCCGTCAAGCATTATACCGCGGGAATATCTTCCGGGATCATCTTTATCCACAATACCTATATCCATACGAAAATCAGAGCTTCCGATGCTTACCTTTGTTTCCGCACTTTTTATATTTTCCGCTATCTGATCCGCAAGAACATTTTTACAGACGCTGTTCTCCGATACGCTTCCCTCATTTCTTGAAGCATATTCAAGAAATGCTTTAAGATCCTTAACACCCTGTGCTTTTGTCTTTGTCTCATCTATCTGCGAAGGCTTAAGTGCCGCAAATATCTTCATCTCTTTCCTGGCGCGGGTTACCGCCACATTAAGACGTCTCCAGCCTCCGTCCCTGTTTAACGGTCCGAAATTCATGGATACCTTTCCATCCTTATCCGGTCCGTATCCTACCGAAAAGAGTATAATATCTCTTTCATCACCCTGTACATTTTCAAGATTTTTTACAAACACGGGTTCCTCGGATTCCCTGTCCGCCTCTTCATATTCGGGATGAGCTTCAAAGGCTTTTGTAAGAAGGTCATCTATGAGCTTCTGCTGCACAGCGCTGAAAGTTACAATGCCGATGGAAGGAGAATGTTCTTTTGCAAATCTTTCCATCACTTCCGCAGCCACTGCTTCGGCCTCAGCCTTATTTGTCCTGCCGCCGCCCTTTTCATATACGCCGTCCACGGCTTCAAGGGTCACCGCACTTCTTATATCATCGGGAGACGGGAAGGTGGAGAGCTTGCCGCCGTAATAATTCCTGTTTGAAAAAGTGATCAGCGACTCATGCCTTGAACGGTAATGCCACTTAAGATACATGGAGGGCATTGATATTGCAAGGCAGTCATCCAAAAGGCTTTCGAGATCTTCATCTTCATAGAATTCATCATCGATATCCTCGGCATTGCCGGATGCCTTGAAAAAGCTTGTAGGCGGGAGCTGCTTAGGATCACCGACCACTATCACATTTTTTCCTCTTGCTATGGTTCCCACAGCCTCCGCGGTTGGCAGCTGGCTTGCCTCATCAAATATAACCAGATCAAAAGGAGGAAAAGAAGGATCGATATACTGTGCTACCGATATGGGGCTCATGAGCATACACGGCGCCGTCTTTACAAGAGCATGCGGTATCTCACCAAAAAGTTTCCTTAAGGTTTTTCTCCGTCCGGATGAAGCTATTGCTTTCTTTAGTGCTGTGATCTCCGAAAGATCTGTTTTTTCCGTGGGAAGAGAAGCGGACAGCTTTGCCTTAAGCTCACTCTTTGCAAGCGACCTGTATTTTTCGGTATATTCTTCAAAACGGTCTATAAGGCCTTCATAAGATGCAGCCCTGAAACCGGATAAAACAGCTTCTTTTTTTATCGCAGAATCGATGACTGCCCTGTAAAAGCTTTCAAGAAATGATGCTTCGCCTTCGCCGGTTTTTATATTTCCATTTTCAAATGCTTCCCTTACAGACGCAAGTCCCGCCTCATCCAGCTTTTCCGCAGCCTTAAGGTATCCTGTGTACTCACGGAGTATTCCCGTATTTTCGGAATAAACTTTAAAACGTTCCGAAAGATTTTTAAGATAGGGCTCCTTCTCCTCATCAGGAATGATAATTCTTAAGCCTTCTATCTCCGCTTCAATGGATGACATGGCTTCTTTAAGCGCGGCATGCGCATTTGCATCTTCGCCTGCTGCTTTCGTATAGGCATCCCAGGCAGCGCCTGCCTGCATGCTTATTACATGAAGCCTGTCAGCCTTAAGCAGCGCCTCTCTCAGTTTTGTAAGATCGGTAAGCCCGGAAATCCATAAGCCGCCAAGCATATCCTTAAGTTCCTTCGGAACCGCATCCACAGCAGCTTTGCGTTCTTTATATTCTGTCAGTTCTTCAAGATATGACTTCGCATTTTCTTTTGTTATCGATAAAGGAGCCTTTGATGCGGTCTTTAATTCCTTGACTATCCTGCCTGTATCAAGAGCTTTCTTTAAAATCCACTTCCCCTCTGCTTCCTTATATTCCGAGAGCAGCGCTCCAGCGTTGTTTAAAGCATCACCGGAAAAAACCTTCTCTGCAAAGATATTCTCAAGAGACCGTCTCTTCTCCTCACAGATCTTAGCATCATCCGTAAGCTTCAAAGCGCCCTTCATCAGGGTATCGTAAGAGGGCGAAGCCGCAAGCTCATAAAGAGACGGCACACCGTCTGCCTTAAGCTCTGCCATCTCATCAAGAAGCTTTATATTTGATCTTTCATCCTTTAAATCCGCTCCAAGACTATCTGAAAGAGCATGGAAGGAATCCAGAGCCTTTTTGCAGCTTTCCGAAAGTTCCGCCCAAAGCTGTTTCTTCTCATCCCTGAGATCCGCCGAATACTCAGGATTGCCTATGCCTTTTAACGGACATGACGCTATATCTCCCAAAGGTGCAGCGCTTTCCTCATAGCTCTTTATGGCAGCGGTAAAGATCTTAAGCTTATCGGCATTTACGGAAGAAATATCCATGCCTCCAATATTTACCCTGCCCTTGTATTTACCGTATTTCTGCGCCTCCCCTATCAGCTCGTAAAGAGAAAGTCCGCATTCGCGTTTCATATGCACTGCATCCGTAACGGCATTCAGCTCTTCCCTTATCTTATAGAGCTCATCAGATACCGTTTTCAGTTCTTCTTTATTTCCGGAAGCCTTTGTTTCAAGAGCCTTTCCGAGCTTTGCAAGCACCTCGCTCTTCTTTGCCTTATTGGAATGGATCTCCAGGCAAAAATCACCTATGCCTATGCCTTCAAGACGTTTCTGTACCACGGAAAGTGCCGCCATCTTTTCAGACGCAAAAAGCACTCTTTTTCCGTGATAAAGAGCATTGGCGATCATGTTTGTAATGGTCTGGCTTTTGCCTGTTCCGGGAGGGCCGTGAAGCACGAAGCTCGCGCCGTCTGCCGCGGCTGCTATTGCAGCCATCTGTGAGGAATCCGCAGAAAGAGGCACGCATAATTCAGAAGGTCTGTATTTTTTATCAAGAACCGCCGGATCCTCATATACATCGCTCTCTCCGAGCCACTTGCCGTCCATAAGACTTTTTACGGCTGTATTTTCTGCCAGCTCATCACCCCTTGATCTTAAATCGTTCCACATCACAAACTGCCCGAAGGAAAAGAGACCGAGCGCCGATATATTTTCCACCTGCCAGCCTTTTTTCGTACTCACAGCCTCAGATACGATATCGCATATCTTCTGCATATCCGTACCGCTCTCATCCTCGGGAAGCGGATCCAGATCCTTTATATCTATACCGTGCATCTGTCTTAGGAATTCAAGAAGAGTGGAATTGATAAGAGTTTCATCATTTCCGGATCTTAATTTAAAGCCTCCCGCCTTAAGTGCCTTTGTGATCTCAACCGGCACAAGGACAAGCGGAGCAAGCCTTTCCTTCTCACATTTGTCATCTTCATACCATTTAAGAAAGCCGGCTGCGATAAAAAGTGTGCCCGCGCCGTTTTCTTCAAGTGCAGTCTTCGCCGCGCGTCTTATGGCTTTCATGCAATCCTCAAGTTCCTTTTCCGTAAGGAAGCTTAAGACAGATCTGCCGTCAAGAGCTTCATCCGCAGCTGTGCATGTATCTTCAGCCGGGGTCATCCACTGTTCAATGGCGGGAACTTTTTTGGTTTCTTCTTTCGGAGAACCGTCATTATCTACCGCAGCAAAAAGATTCTCATCAGATGAGAGCGATTCCACGGTTTTTTCCGCAGCTCTGTCTTTTAATACATCAGGCAGAGGCCTTACTTCAAGATCCACACCGGAAGAAAGCCTGTCTTCAAGGCCTGCAGGGTTGCCTCCCATTATAAGAAGAGTACGCTTTGTGTTTCTGAAATTGAGAAGCGGATTGCGTAAAGTAAGATCCAAAAGGCTGCGTTCCCAAAGCCTGCGGCGGTCGGGTTTTTCAAATTTAACTGTATTTTCTGTTGTTTCTGACATAGATCCTCCCTATTACCCTGTCATGCGGCGCATCAGCTCATCACCGTGAAGCTTAAGCCATCTGTCCCATTTATGATAATCCGGCATAACTTTTAAAATCTCATCATAGAAAGCCCCTGAATGATCCATATACCTTCTGTGGCAGAGCTCGTGCACCACCACCGCATCCAGCACCTCAGGCGGCGCCAGCATCAGAAGGCAGTTGAAATTAAGATTCCCCTTTGCGGAACAGCTCCCCCAGCGGCTCTTCTGATTCCTGATGGCTATCCTTCCATAGGTTACACCTATTTTCTCCGCAAAAAAAGCAACCCTGCCCGGAATGTAAGCTAACGCCTTATCCGCAAGCTCATTTATCTGTTCCATGGTAAGGAGCTTCCCATCCCTGCGCAGGGCCTCTGTCTTAAGCCGTCTTTCCTGCGCCGCCTTCTCCTGTTTTTTTATCCAGTCCCTGTGTTCCAGGACAAAAGCGTCTATCTGCGCCACTGCGGCATAGTAAGGCGCCTTTACAAGGACGCCGCCTTCATCCACCTGCAGGGATATGGTCTTCCTTTTTCCGCGCTGCAATCTGTAATCCACAAAATCGCTCATTATTACATTATCCTGTCTTTTGCGATAAAATATACCCTGTAATGTAACAGGTGTCAAATCACGGTAAGAACCCCTCGCGGTGTTCTATAGTAAACGAATGTATATAGGAAATGTGAAAATCGATACCCCCGTGATGCTGGGGCCCATGGCAGGGGTGACAGACCTCCCCTTCAGACTTCTGTGCCACGAGCAGGGCGCAGGTCTTGTCTGCATGGAAATGGTAAGCGCAAAAGCCATAAGCTATAAGAATAAAAACACGGAAGCGCTGCTTGAGATAAACGATAATGAGCATCCCGTAAGCCTGCAGCTTTTCGGCTCCGAGCCTGGGCTCATGGCAGAGGTGGCAAAAGACCTTGAAGAGAGAGCCTTTGACATCATAGATATAAATATGGGCTGCCCTGTTCCGAAGATAGTTAATAACGGAGAAGGAAGCGCCCTTATGAAGGATCCCGCTCTGGCGGAAAGTATCGTAAGCAGCATGGTAAAAGCCATAGATAAGCCCGTAACGGTAAAGATACGTAAGGGCTTTGATGGCGATCACGTCAATGCCGTGGAGTTTGCCAAACGTATGGAAGCTGCCGGCGCTGCTGCCATAGCAGTACACGGCCGCACCAGAGAGCAGTTCTATTCAGGTAAGGCGGACTGGGACATCATAAGGAAAGTAAATGAAGCGGTGAAGATCCCTGTCATCGGAAACGGTGATATATGCAGCGGTGCTGATGCTTTAAGGATGATGGATGAAACCGGATGCGACGGAGTGATGACGGCCAGGGCCGCCAGGGGAAACCCCTGGATATTCCGCGAGATAAAGGCTGCGCTTGAAGGCAGATCCGTGCCGGAAAGACCGGCTCCTTCTGAAATATATGGAACTGCCTTAAGACACGCCCGCATGCTTTCGGAGTGCAAAGGTGAATATATAGCGGTAAGGGAAATGAGAAAACATCTCTCCTGGTATACCGCCGGCTTCCCCGGATCCGTGGCTTTCCGCGGCGTTGTAAACCAGCTGGAAAGCCTTACGGAAATGGAGGAAGTGCTTAAAAACTTTTTCTGCAGCTGTCAGTCTTCGTAATATGTCCGTATATGCCGGTCGGTCCTGACTGATATGTTTACGCTTTCATGATTAAGATATCTTCCGGCATCCGTTCCTTCATGAGAGGACATCTTGCTCCTCTCTCCTCCCACATATACAGCTCCTACGATCAGCGACGCCAGAAGGGCGAATACCACGGGCCAGGTTTCCAGATGCCCCGTAAACGCCAGTGCGAGCATTATTACCGCAAAGCATATCAGCGCGGGTATGCAGAACCAGAAAGTCTGCTTCCCCTTATCTATGGGAAGATCACCTGTCACCTCTCCGGTCTGTCCGTTCATGGCAAAGGAATAGACTCCGTCGCCGTATCTTGTGGAAAGCATCCACACCGGAAGCAGGCAGCATTTTATCAGCGGATCCGAGAAGCTCACATCGCAGGATATCTCTGTCACGGAATCATAGCCTTTGACGGTCTCCCTGAGTTTTTCGGAGACAGTTGAGCGCATGCGCCTGTCAACCCTCTCCTCAACCTCTTTCTGATCCTCATCGTATTTATTTGCCAGATACCCCTGCAGAAATGCAGGATTGTAATCCACTATATCCTTATAATCGAAGGGTTCCAGAGAATCCATATAAGCATTGTTCATCTCTTTTGAACCGTCCGCCGGAACATTTTCAAAGCTCATGCTTCCCGAACGCTGAACCCTGTACTCCTTTACCTCTGTCTTATCATCATCACCGTCTTTTACCTTTCTTTCCTTCTTTGCCTCATAAAAGGCATCCGCGGATGCACCGCAGGAAAAAAGCCAGAACGGAACATAAAGACCGGTTATGTTGTCAAGATGATTACTCTCGACAAAATCATTGGGAAGGAGCTTCTTGCCCTTATAGAAATTGAGCAGCGCATCCTTCGCCGACTTCTTGTCCACCTTAAACGGCAGCACGCCGTCGGGCACGTTCATTCCCGAGAAGGTCTCGGAAACCACTACCGGATTGCCGCAGTACGGGCATTCTGTTGCGCCGGTTCCCTCTGCCGTCACCAGACCCGCGCCGCAGGATTTGCAGACATACTCCTTCATGCCGCTTTCATCCATTGCAGCAGCATGGTTTTGCTGCCAGTCAGTAGCCTCGTCCCTGTGAAGGGTATCCTCTGAAAAATCCGACATTTCAAACTGACTGTCACAGAATTCGCATACCATCTTCTGCACATCGCCTTTATATACGAGCGGTGCGCCGCAATTTGGGCATTTATAACCTTTTAAAGCTTCGTCGGACAAGATATTATTCCTCCTTTTACCGTAAGATGCTTCGTTTACTTTGTCATTCTTGAGCGGTCCTGCTTTGTCATTCTGAGCGAAGCGAAGAATCTTCCTCTACGCTGTATAAGATCCTTCGCTACAGCAAACGGGCTCGCCCGTTTTCTGTCCGCTCAAGGATGACAAGACGGGAGCTCAGGATGACAATGATATCATGCTTGCTATACGTTTCCCATACGCTCAGGATGACGATGATATTTTCTTATAAAGAAAGCCCCCGGGGAAACCGGAGGCTTTCGGAAAATTTAATGATTACTGCTGAACATTGAAAGCGCCCATGCCGGGATAGCAAGCGCTGCCGCCAAGCTCTTCCTCGATGCGGAGAAGCTGATTGTACTTAGCCACACGCTCGGATCTTGAAGGAGCACCTGTCTTTATCTGGCAGGTATTAAGAGCAACTGCAAGATCTGCGATAGTGGTATCAGCTGTCTCACCTGATCTGTGTGAAGAGATTGCAGTGTAGCCGGCCTTATGAGCCATCTTTATAGCCTCAAGAGTCTCGGAAACGGATCCGATCTGGTTGAGCTTTATAAGAATGGAATTACCTGCGCCAAGGCTGATACCCTTTGAAAGACGCTCTGTATTTGTAACGAAGAGATCGTCACCTACGAGCTGAACCTTTCCGCCAAGGCGTGCTGTCATCTTCTGCCAGCCTTCCCAATCTTCTTCATCAAGACCATCCTCGATGGAAACGATGGGATACTTGTCAACAAGAGCCTCCCAGTGAGCGATGAGCTCGTCAGTGGTGAAATCCTTGCCGCTCTTGGGCTGATGATAGAAGCCCTTGCCTTTTTCGCTCTTCCACTCTGAAGAAGCAGCGTCCATAGCGATCTTGAAATCCTTGCCGGGCTCATAGCCTGCAGCCTTGATAGCCTCGAGGATCTTCTCTATAGCTTCCTCATCGCTCTTTAAGGAATTGGGAGCGAAGCCACCCTCGTCACCTACAGCAGTAACATCGCCCATATCTTTTAAGAGCTTCTTAAGTGCGTGGAAAACTTCCGCACACATACGAAGAGCTTCCTTGAAGGAAGGAGCGCCAACAGGCATTATCATGAATTCCTGTGTATCTACAGCGCTGTCTGCATGAGCTCCGCCGTTTAAGATGTTCATCATGGGAACGGGAAGCTTTGTACCCTGAACGCCGCCTAAGAATCTGTAAAGGGGCATCTCAAGAGCATTTGCTGCTGCTCTTGCTGCTGCGATGGAAACTGCAAGGATGGCATTTGCGCCAAGCTTTGACTTGTCCTTTGTGCCGTCTGCCTTTATCATAGCAGCATCTACTGCATATGTATCGGAAGCATCAATGCCGATGATGGCATCAGCAATGATAGTATTTATATTTTCAACTGCCTTCTGAACACCCTTTCCGAGGTATCTTCCCTTGTCTCCGTCACGAAGCTCAAGCGCCTCGAACTCACCTGTGGATGCTCCGCTGGGAGCTGTGCCGCGGCCTACTGTACCGTCTGCAAGTGTCACCTCTGCTTCTACTGTGGGATTTCCTCTGGAATCAAGGATCTCTCTGCCGATAACCTTTTCGATCTCCATGTAACTCATGCCTTTTCTCCTTCTCTTGATCTTATTTCGGAACTATTTTCCGCAACTCGTATTCTACTCTTTTGCGGTTGATTAGTCAATTTTTCCGATGACAAATATTAATAAATATAATTGACAATCCATGATACATAGGTATAATTGTATATACAGTATAATGCTATAATTTCATGGAGGTTTTTATGCAGGAGGTTGCTCTAAGAAAATGGGGAAACAGTCAGGGTATCAGAATCCCTTCCAATGTTCTTAAAAAGCTGGATATTCATACCAATGATATCATTGAACTTTATGTCGAAAATGACACAATTGTCTTGAGAAAACGATTCCAACATCGCAGCTTCGAAGAAAGGCTGAAAGAATACGATAATAAGATAAGTGTCACTGATTTTGACTGGGGTGAGCCCGTAGGAAAGGAACTGATCTGATGCAAAAAATATTTCAGGGAGATCTAATTAGAATCTCCGGTTTTTCTGCTATGTTTCTCGTCGTAAGTAAAAACGCATTTATAAACCACACCGGAATGCTTCATGTATGTCCTGTCCTTAAAAATGAATCGGAAGGACCATTACATATCATCGTCAGTGGTGAGCGGGAAAAGGGTACGGTTATATGTGAGCAGATCAAGCTGATAGATCCTGCAATACGCGGATGCAACAGGATAGACAGAATTTCATATTACCAGCTTATGAATATTTCCGATGCGATACAGGGAATCTTTGAATATGATTGAGAGAGTGTTTTAAAAAAGATTCTTCGCTTTGCCTTTCCGAATAGATACACGTCATGATCACATCCCTGCCGCCTCCAGCTGCGCGATCCTATCCCTCAGCCTTTTTATTTCAGCTTCCGCTTTTTGAGTTTCCGCTTCCGCCTTTTTTACTTTTTCTTCCGCTTTTTGTGTTTCCGCCTCCGCCTTTTCCGCCCTGCGGCGCTCGCGCTCGGTATTTATACGTTCAGCTTCTCTGCCTTCTTTTCTGCCATCTTCTCTCCAGTCATCCCATGCCTTGCACATATTGATACCTCCTCTTTCTGATCTGTAATCCGCTTCATTTATCTTATATCCACGCAGGCCGCCATAGACTGCCATCATGCCATGCGCGGTCTTCTCCACATTGCTGTAATACGGATCACTTTCTATGATCCCTGACATCTTTTCTTTATCTTTACGGTTCCTTATGAATTTAAATACCTGCTTTACATCCGTCTGAAACCTGTCCAGCTCCTCGTCACTCATGTTGTTCACTTCGATCAGGTTTATCCTGTAATCCTGCAAATATCCTGAGCTTTT
>JAFYBJ010000050.1 GCA_017540265.1 Lachnospiraceae bacterium | reverse complement strand
TAAAGCCATTTGGCTCATGCTCCAGCAGGACGAGCCGGATGATTATGTGGTTGCTACCGGAGAAACACGCACAGTCCGTGATTTTGCGAAGATAGCTTTTGCAAAGGCCGGTATCAATGTGGAATTTTCAGGCGAGGGTGTGGATGAGATAGGAACCGATACCGCTACAGGCAAGGTTATTGTAAGAGTTAATCCTGATTTCTTCCGCCCGGCCGAGGTTGAGCTTCTCATCGGTAATCCGGCTAAGGCTAAGGAAAAGCTTGGATGGGAGAGGGAGATCGATTTTGACAAGATGGTTGAACGCATGATAGATACCGATCTTGCACTTGTAAAGCAGGAATTAAGTCTTAAATAAAAAGGAGCCCGAAATGATATCCATAGTCGTACCTACATTTAACGAAAAAGGAAATATTGCCCCCCTGCTTTCGCGCATAGATGATACGTTAAAGGGGATACCTTATGAGGTGATATTTGTTGATGATTCGAATGATGATACTCCTCAGGTAATAGAAGAGGCGGCAAAGGAAAATACACATGTGAGGCTTTTTCACAGGGAAAACGAAAAGGGACTTGCCACGGCGGTGGTTAAGGGCTTTTCTCTTGCGAAGGGGGATTTTGTGGCATGCATGGATGCGGATCTCCAGCATCCGCCCGAAGTGCTTCTTGACATGTATGCAGCAATGCTCGCTCATGCCGATATGGCGATACCCAGCCGTCTGATCCCGGGAGGCTCTGACGGAGGCCTTGATCTTATCAGGAAGATCATTTCCGGATCTGCAAGATATATGGCGAAGATAATACTTCCCTGTCTCAGAAAGATATCGGATCCCACCAGTGGCCTGTTTATGGTAAGACGTGAGCTTCTTGAGGAGGCACAGTTGAATCCCATTGGCTGGAAGATCATGGTTGAAGTCCTTGCGCAGTGCAAGGTGAAGAATGTGCTTGAGACTCCGTATACTTTCCATGACAGAGAGTCGGGAGAGTCTAAGATATCGCTTAAAGTAAGCCTTCAGTTTATCGAACAGCTCATTAACCTGAGAAAATGCTGTGTAAATAACGGCAAAGGTATGCGTGTTGTGAGATGGAGCACGGCTAAGCTTGAAGAAAAAAAGGAGGCGCTTAAGAAAGCATGAAAACAGCGGCACTTATTCTTGCGGGAGGAAAGGGCGAACGTTTCTGGCCCGGAAGCAGGAGCGCTCATCCCAAGCAGTTTTTAAGCCTTACGGGTGACGGTATCAGCATGATAGCGCATACGGTAGAGAGGATACTTCCGTTAGTCGCCATGGAAGATATTTTTATTTCCACAAATGAGTCTTACAGATCTCTTGTGGAAGAACAGCTTCCCGGAATAAAAAAAGAGAATATAATATGCGAACCTGTGGCCAGAAATACGGCCCCGGGAATTGGCCTCGGAGCAGTGCACATGAGAAAGGCTTACAAAGATGCCATGATGCTCGTGCTGCCCAGTGATCATCAGATAGGGAAACCCGAGGAGTATATAAAGTGCCTCAGTGCGGCAATGGAAACCGCAGAGATTTCGGAGGGCCTTGTTACAATGGGTATCACGCCGTCTTTCCCGGAAACCGGATACGGCTACATACGTGCAGATGTCGGGGAAAAATGCGCGGACGCATTTAAGGTGGAGCGTTTTGTTGAAAAACCCGATCTTGAGACCGCAAAAAAATATCTTGAAGAAGGCGGTTATCTCTGGAATTCCGGACAGTTCATATGGAAAGTATCCGCTATCCTTTCTGCAATGGAGAAGGCGGTTCCTTCGGTATATTCAGGGCTTGAAAAGATTGAAAGTGCCATAGGAACTCCGGATTACGAAAATATTCTCTTACAGGAATTTGAAAAGATGGAGAGTGTTTCCGTTGATAACGGAGTTATGGAAAAGGAAAAGAAGATATTTGTTCTTCCCGGAGATTTCGGCTGGGATGATGTGGGAAGCTGGCTTGCGCTTGAGAGACTGAATAAGCCTGATGCAGACGGAAATATCGTGCAGGGGAATGCAGAGCTTTCCGGAGTGAGCTCTTCCATAATAAGGGCTGATAAGAAGCTGATAGCTGTTGTCGGACTTGAGGATGTTGTTGTGGTCGATACAGAGGATGCAACGCTTATCTGTTCAAAAGAAAAGACGGGGGATATTAAGAAGCTCTTAGCGGCGCTTAAGGCCAAGGGAAGAGAGGGATATCTGTAAACGATGCCGGGGATTCAGAGTGGCATCATGATCATACTTATATTCGTATTGTTCCCGTTTTTTTCGGGAATGCTTCTTTCGCTTATCATAAATAAAGGAGAAAGATCCGCGGCAGGTATATTCCTGTGCGGATTTTTTACTTTGTTTTCGGTTTTTGAGATATGCTCGATCCCATGCATGCTAATGAAAAAAGATGCAGATTATATCGCCTGTGTCTTCTTTGTCGTTATGTCTGTTCTTTCGATCATAGGGGCTTTGTGCTTTATGTTCCGTATCGGTACAGACGGATTTAAAGGATTTCTTTCCATACCTGCTTTTAAAAAAGATAATATGTCCGGCTATATATTTGCACTTATGTTTTTTGTGATGTTCGCACTGCAGATGTATGCGGCAATAATCTTCAGATCGGTGGGGCGCGATGATGCAGAAGATATATCCTCTGCGTTTACTGTGGCTATATACGGGATCTACAAACGTGATCTTTTCACGGGAAAT
This sequence comes from Lachnospiraceae bacterium, assembly GCA_017540265.1. GTDB lineage: Bacteria > Bacillota > Clostridia > Lachnospirales > Lachnospiraceae > NK4A136. The sequence goes on along the minus strand of JAFYBJ010000050.1, from coordinate 57,250 downwards.
TACACGGCTGTATCCTCACTGCCCGATCTGTATCATATCCTGATCGCTGTTTTTTTGAGACTTACCGGCCTGCCTATGGAAGAACTGCTGTATCAGGTTCTCACGCCTCTTTTTATGACGGTAATGTATCTGATATGCTTTGAGACCGGAAAGCTTCTGTTTAAAGATAAAAACAACCTCTGGCTGTTCATGCTGATCTTTTCGCTTATAAACCTTTTTGGGGGATATTCGGAACATACAAGGGAATATCATATGATGAGAACATCCTGGAGCAGGGAGGCTCTCTCCGAGGGAATAGTGATACCGGCACTTCTTTTTGTCATGATACTTATAGCGCATGAGGAAGCTGCAAAAAGGGAGGGCGGAGAGGATTATGAGGCACGGGTAAGGGTAAACGGTTTATTTGCACTGATATTTTTAATCAATCTTACCGCTCTGTGCGGAGGTATAATTTCCGCAGCCGAAACCCTGTTTTATACGATGATAATGATATCTGCAGCTGCTGTATGCGTAAAGAAACCGCTTCTGATATTCGGAGGAGCTTTTTCAGTGCTGCCGTCAGGCCTTGCAATGCTCTATGCCATGTCTGAGAATGGCGGATATCTGAAAGCCGGTAACGTATTTACGGCCTTTTCAAAATATTCCGGAAGCGGAGCCATGATGGTCGTGTTTTTTGCTGCTCTTATATTTATTCATTACAGTGCGTCTCCCGATCATATAAAAAGGCTGTTAGTGGGAGGGAGTATAGCGGTGGTCCTTTTTCTTTTCTTCCCGGGTGTATACAGGCTGATCTTAAGGCTTGGAGGAGAGGATGCCTATAATAACATGTGGTGCATGCTTCCGATAAGTACGGGGCTTTCTTACGCGGCAACCGGTCTGGTATCGGAACACCGGCTCAACGGGCTGATAATGACAGCCTCAGCCCTGTTTCTCTGTGGAAGTATTGTATACGGCGGCTTTGAGATCAAACCTTCGGAGAAGGAGGCTAAAAACAGTACTTTATTTATCAGGGAAAAAGAAGGAGAGGGTGAGCTCAGGGTCGCGTTTACGGATGAGCTGCTGCCGTATGTGAGGATGAATGATCCGTATTTTATCCTTCCTTACGGAGACAGCGACAGGGAAAGGGGCAACACCTTCAGGGAACTTATGAATGAGGAAAGGGTTAATTTTACCGAGCTGGCACTTCCCTGCCGGATATACGGAGTAAGTTATGTAGTACTTCCAAAAGGAAGGCTTGCGAGAGGCGGAGGTTCCGATGCGGGCTTTATAAAAGCGGGAGAAACAGACAGGTATGCCATATATGCATTTGGGGAACGTTAGAGGGATGGCAGAAAACACGGCGCTTGTGTTATAATGTAAAGTGATGTGTTTAAGAAATAGTTTACATAAGTTGGTAGGACCGTGAAAAAGGATATTGATTTTATAAACCTCGATGATGAGGAATATGCAGATAAAGATGTTTTTAAGGGCGAGGTATCGGCGGATACCGCGCTTCTTGATGATATGCTTACCAATCTGGAGGATCTGACAAAGACTCTGCCGCTGTCCGGAAAGATAGAGGAAGCGATATCCGGGGATGATGACGAATACATTCCGGAAGTGTCATTTGAAGATGATGCTGATACAGAAGAAGGCGAAGAAGAATTTCCGGAAGAAAATGATGAAGAAGGTGTCCCGGAAGAAGATTTTCCGGAAGAGGATGATGAAGAGGATTTTTCTGAAGAAGACTTTTCCGAAGAGGATGAGTTTAGTGAAGATGAGGAAGCTTCAGAAGATGATGAGATGATAACGGAAGAAACGGAGGATCTGCCTGAAGAGGAAGAAGACTTTTCGGATGAAGAGGAAGAAGATCTTTCCGGGGAAGAGGAGGAAGAACTGTCAGAAGACGAGCTTACTGCCCTTGATGATATGACTTCCACCATAAGCCTTCCGGATGAGCTTAAGGATATTCCTCCCGTAAAAGAAAAAAAGGAAGCAAAGAAATCCCAAAAAGCCGGAAAGAAGAACTCAAAAAAAGAGTTATCTAAGGCAGCAAAGGAAACAAAAACCGAAAAGAATACAAAGGCTGAAAAGAATACAAAGGCTGAAAACAATAAAAAGATGATGATAATAGCTGCGGCTGCTATTGTTGTCGCGCTTCTTGCAGGTCTTGGTATATATCTTGGCACGAGAAATCCGGGGCTTATAAAGCCGGATCTTTCCGCGGCAGGCGCCAGACTTGAAAATGCCGGTGTGGCAGGCAAAGAAGGTCTGATCGCAATGGCTGATTCAAGGCTTGCGGCAAAGATAGCTGCCGAAGAAGAGGCGGCGCGTATTGCCGAAGAAGAGGCGAAGGCTCTGGAGGAAGCAAATAAAAAGGTTCAGGTGCATGTTACCTGTACCTCTGTTGAAAAGGATGTAAAGATTAAATTTATTAATGATGCAACGGACAAGCTGGCCGGAGGATATGATTTTTCCGTAGAGCTTACGGACAGCAAAGGGAAAATCTACAACTACACCGATGATGACAGGGACGGCATAATATATAAGACAGGACTTGAGAGCGGCGAATACAAGGTAAGCGTCGGAGAAACAGAAGGCGTGGAATTTACCGCTGTCGAAGAAAAGGTAAAGGTAAAAGATAAGATCGTATATAAACAGGTCGATGTCGTTCAGGAGATAAAGACAGAGAAGGAAGTAAATGTAGCGGCCGAAGATACAGGAAACAATCAGGCACAGATAGAAGTTGAGGCTCCTACGGTAAAGGATACGGTTGAATGGGTTGAGTCAACCAGGACCTTAAAGGCCGGCAGTGAGGAATATACGCAGATAGAGGAAGGGGATATACCCGATCCATCATCCGCAAAGGCTGATACTGTGCATGTTGATACCGTAAAGCTTGCTTCAGGCAGGGTAATGAGAGAGCCGGAAACGGTTTCGGGACAGACGACAGAAGACGGTACGGGGATCAGGACAGATGATGATACGGATGACGGGGATACGACGCCTGTTCCTACGGAGAAAACAGCGGAACCCTCAGCAACACCCACGCCGTCACCTTCGGATTCACCTTCACTCACGCCTACACCCACACCAAAGCTTACGCCTACGCCCACACCTACGCCCACACCAAAGTCGGATTCCAAGCCCACCCCCACACCTACTCCTACAGAGGAGAGCGCTGACGGCATAAGGGGTGATGACAGCAGCGAGGACGATGAAAACGGGGATCCTACGCCTACTCCCAAACCTGAGGACGGAGATGATGAAGATCCCACTCCTACTCCGAAATCAAATGACAATGATCCAAGGGAAGATGAAAAGACCCTTCTTAAAGACAAAAACGGCAATCAGGTATATGTTAAAGATGACGGGGAATACAGGAAGGCTGTATATGCCGATTATTACAGGGAGAATAAGTTTTACATAAAGAATGAAGCAGACTATGATTACACCGGCTGGCAGACCATAGACGGCAATGTCTATTACTTTGATAAAAACGGCAAGAAGGTGACGGGAGAGCAGGTTATTAAAGGCGTCACTTACAAGTTTACTTCTGACGGTATCTTATCTGCCGATAAGAACGGTATCATGGGAATAGACGTATCCAAATGGAATGGTACCATAGACTGGAACGCAGTAAAGAATGCGGGAGTTAATTTCTGTATTATTCGCTGCGGCTACAGGGGTTCGGCTTCCGGTGTCCTGGTAACGGATCCCATGTTTAAATCAAATGTGGCCGGCGCAAGGGCTGCGGGGATAAAGGTCGGGGTATATTTCTTTACACAGGCCGTAAACGAAGTGGAGGCCGTGGAGGAAGCATCCATGACGCTTTCACTTATAAAAGGCACGGGCATAGGTTATCCCGTGTTCATAGATACCGAGCGCACTTCAAGCGGAAACGGCAGGGCGGATAAAATATCCGCGGCTGAGAGAACGGCTGTATGCCGGGCATTCTGCGAAACCATAAAAAGCGGCGGCTATACACCCGGTATATATGCATCGAAAGCATGGTATAATGATGATCTGAATTTCTCATCGCTGTCAGGGTACCGTATCTGGCTGGCACAGTATGCATCAAAGCCTACATTTTCGGGACATTACGATATGTGGCAGTATACGGCAAAAGGCAGTGTTGCGGGTATAAAGGGCAATGTAGATATGAATATGTCATATATGGGATATTAAAAAGGAGGCATTTATGAGAACTTATCTTGTTACGGGAGGGGCCGGTTTCATAGGCTCGAATTATATTCATTACATGTTCAGGAAATACGGGGATGATATCCGTATAATAAACCTGGATGTTCTTACTTATGCAGGTAATCCGGAAAATCTTAAGGATCTTGAAGGTAATGATAACTATATATTCGTGAAAGCTGATATCACGGACAAAGAGGCTGTTTCAAAGATTTTTGAAGAATATGATATAGACAGGGTGGTACATTTTGCGGCGGAAAGCCACGTTGACAGGAGCATAAAGGATCCCGAAGCTTTTATAAAGACCAACGTATACGGTACCGGAGTGATGCTTTCCTGCGCAAAGGCTGCATGGGAACTGCCTGAAGGTCCCGATCCGCTTGGAAACTATAAGCCTGACAAAAAGTTTCTCCATGTTTCCACGGATGAAGTGTATGGTTCACTTCCCGAAGGAGAGGGATATTTTTATGAGACCACACCTTACAGCCCCCATTCTCCTTATTCTGCAAGCAAAGCAGGGTCGGACATGCTTGTGAAGGCTTATATGGATACGTATCATTTTCCTGCGAACATCACTAACTGCTCAAACAACTACGGACCTTATCAGTTCCCGGAAAAGCTTATCCCTCTTATCATCAACAATGCGCTTCATGGTAAGAAGCTTCCCGTGTACGGAGACGGAAAAAATGTCAGGGACTGGCTCTACGTTGAAGATCATGCCAAAGCCATAGATATGGTTCAGGAAAAGGGAAAGCTTTTTGAAACTTATAATGTGGGCGGTCACAATGAAAAGCAGAATATCGAGATAATAAAGATAATACTTAATACCTTAAATGAGATGCTTCCGGATGGTGATGAGAGAAAGGCGCATATCAATGAGGGACTTATAACTTATGTTGAAGACAGAAAGGGACATGACAGGCGCTATGCCATAGCTCCGGATAAGATAAAAAAGGAGATAGGCTGGGAGCCGGAGACACGTTTTGAAGAAGGAATAAAGCTCACGATCAAATGGTATTTTGAACATGAGGACTGGATGTCCAATGTTGTAAACGGAGATTATATGAAGTATTACGAGAATATGTACGGAAAGAAGGAAAAAGCATGAAGGGGATAATTCTTGCAGGCGGGTCCGGGACCAGGCTTTATCCGCTTACAAAGGCAGTATCAAAGCAGATAATGCCCGTATATGACAAACCGATGATATATTATCCGTTGTCGATACTTATGCTCTCGGGCATAAGGGATGTGCTTATCATATCGACACCCAGGGATCTTCCGGTTTTTAAGGAGCTCTTATCCGATGGAACACAGCTTGGAATGCATTTTGAGTATGCTGTCCAGGAGGAGCCCAGAGGGCTTGCGGATGCTTTTATCATAGGCGCGGATTTTATCGGAAATGACAGGGTGGCGCTTATTTTAGGTGATAATATCTTTTACGGACAGAGTTTTTCAAAGGTCCTTAAATCGGTTGCCGCAAGAGAAGAAGGCGGAACCATATTCGGATATTATGTGCGAGATCCCAGAGAATATGGCGTGGTTGAATTTGACGATGAGGGAATGGCTGTCTCCATAGAAGAAAAGCCTGAAAACCCGAAGAGCAACTATGCGGTTCCGGGACTTTATTTCTATGACAATAATGTTGTGGAAATTGCAAAAAATGTTAAGCCTTCAGCCAGAGGCGAGATCGAGATAACAAGCGTAAACAACGAATATCTTAAGGCGGGTAAGCTGCATGTTGAAAAGCTGGGGCGTGGCTTTGCATGGCTTGATACCGGTAACCATGATGCGCTTCTTGATGCGGCGGATTTTGTGGCAGCGTTTCAGAAAAGGCAGGGGCTTTATATCTCCTGCATAGAAGAGATAGCTTACAGGAGAGGTTTCATAGACAGGGACCAGCTCTTAAAGCTTGCTGCACCGTTAATGAAGACTGCTTACGGAAAATATCTTACCGAGGTAGCGGATGGACTCTAAGGTAAAGTTCCTCGCCGGAGCTTTGGCATTTACGGCAGTTACCGTAGTACTGCTTATTGTCCTGTATATAAACGGGAGTCTGGTGCCTGAAAAAGAGACAGAGAAGGTTTATGGTGACAGTGTGGCAGCGGCGCCTGCGATCACGGTATCGGGAGACGCGCTTAAGGATTTCCTTAAGGATGAGGATTTTTTTGATCCGGAACCTGCCGCTGCAAAGGAACGAAACACAGAGACTCTTCCCAGGCTTTACCTTCAGGGAAGCAGCATCGTAAAGGATATAAGACTTTCGATACTTGATGAAAACGGAAGGCCGGCTGCCGGTTATCCTTATTTTGCGGAGATCGAGGGTCTTGGAGAATATAAAGATCTGGATCAGGATGGCATCATATATATCCCGGATCTTTCGGAAGGTGAATATCTTATCGATCTGAAATCTGTGCCGGGATATGTGGTTCCCGCAGATCCGTTAAGGGTAAGCGTAAGGGCGGAGCTGCAATATAAAGTTATCGATGATATATCGCTTTATATAAAATCAGAAGATGAGATCGATCCTCTGGCTGATGATACCGCTTTAAACGAAGCAAATGAGGATACGGATGAGACGGAAGTGACGGGTAAATGGGAAGGCACGGATGCTGCTTTCGGAATAGACGTCTCAAAATGGCAGAAGGATATAGACTGGGAAGCTGCGGCAGCAGACGGTGTTGAATTTGCCATAATACGCTGCGGCTACAGGGGATCTTCATCGGGATCACTTGTAGAGGATCCGTATTTTAAAAAGAATATAGACGGCGCCAGGGCTGCCGGCATACAGACGGGGGTTTATTTCTTCACACAGGCGATCACCGAGGTGGAGGCCGTGGAAGAAGCTTCCATGACAGTAAGTCTGCTTGACGGGATGAAGCTTGATCTTCCGGTATTCATAGATACTGAAGGCTCAGGGGGAAGGGCGGATGCTCTGGATAAAGAAACAAGGACTGCAGTATGTAAGGCGTTCTGTGAAACGGTGAGGAGTGCAGGATATGCTCCGGGAATATATGCCAGCCGTTCATGGTTTGATAAGAAACTAATTGACGATGAGTTTGATAATGTGACAAGATGGCTTGCCGAATACAGGAAGACGCCGCTTTATACCGGAGATTTCGGGCTCTGGCAATATACTTCAAAAGGAACTATAAACGGCATCGGAACCAGAGTCGATCTGGATATGATATGGAATAACGACTAAGGAGGATTTATTATTATGGGACAGATAAGTGTCGAAACCTGTGAGATAGAGGGGCTTAAAGTGATAACTCCTGCGGTACATGGTGACAGCAGAGGATATTTCATGGAAACCTATAATCACAATGATTTTAAAGAAGCGGGTATCGATCATGTATTTGTACAGGATAATCAGTCTGCCTCTTCCTATGGCGTTTTAAGGGGCCTGCATTTTCAGAAAGAATTTCCCCAGGACAAGCTGGTGCGGGTGATAGAAGGGGAAGTATTTGATGTGGCAGTGGATTTAAGGGAAGGCTCGGAAACCTATGGAAAATGGTTTGGAGTAAAGCTTTCCGCCGAAAATAAAAAACAGTTCTTTATACCGAAGAATTTTGCCCATGGTTTTTTGGTGCTTTCGGAGCATGCACAGTTTTGTTATAAGTGCACGGATTTCTATCATCCCGATGATGAGGGCGGCCTTGCCTGGGATGATCCTGACATAGGCATAGACTGGCCTGTTGAGGAAGGCATGAAGCTCAACCTCTCAGATAAGGATACCAAATGGGGCTCTTTTAAAGAGTATACCGAAGGGAAAAAGACTAAGGCATGAACAGGGATCTTGTATTCAAGCTGGCTGTAAATGATCTTAAGAAACGTTACGCCGGTTCCTATCTGGGACTCATATGGGCTCTGGTGGGACCGGTCGTAACTGTTTTTATGTATTGGTTTGTTTTCGAAAGATTTTTCGGACAGAAGGCCCAGCTTGTTTCAAAAGGCATTGATCTTCCCTATGTGCTTTATCTTACGAGCGGTCTGGTGCCCTGGTTCTTTTTCAGTGAATGCATGACACAGGGGGCTGTGGCGCTTACAGAGTATACGTTTCTTGTAAAACAGGTGGTTTTCAGGATAGAGATGCTGCCGCTTGTAAAATGCCTGGCAGCCTGTTTTACGCATATTTTCTTCATCATCCTGATGCTTGTTGTTTCGGTTCTTTACGGGATCTTTCCGGGGATTTTTATACTTCAGCTGTTTTATTACAGCTTCTGCACGTTTATGCTCTCTCTCGGATTTGCTTATCTGTGCAGTGCCATAACTGTTTTTTTCAGGGATCTTTCGCAGATAATAAATGTGCTTTTGCAGCTTGGTATGTGGGCTACTCCCATTCTCTGGAATATAAATATTCTGGGGGATAAAGGAATTCTTTCTTTTATATTAAAATGCAATCCTCTGTATTACATTGTAAAGGGATTCAGAGAGTCTGTTTCAGGAAGCACGGTCTTTTATGAGGATGTAAAAGGTACGCTTTATTTCTGGTGTTTTACGATATTGCTTTATATTGCGGGACGTTTTGTTTTCGGAAGGCTTAAGCCCCGCTTTGCGGATGTGATGTGATATGGGAACAAAGGAAGCGATAATAAAAATAGAAAATGTAAGCAAGACCTACAGGCTCTACAGGAGAAGAAAGGATATCCTTCTTGATGCCCTGCTTCCCGGAGGCAAACGCTTCACTCCTCATAATGCAGTCGATGACGTTTCTTTTACTGTATCAAAGGGAGAATGTGTCGGTATCATCGGAACAAACGGTTCAGGTAAATCCACCATGCTCAAGATGATCACCGGAGTGCTCACGCCTACAAAGGGAAATATAGAGGTAAACGGCAGGGTATCGGCATTGCTTGAGCTGGGCGCAGGTTTCAATCCCGAATATGACGGAATAGAGAATATCTATCTGAACGGTATGATGATGGGCTTTACCAGGGATGAGATAGATAAAAAACTGGATTCGATACTTGAATTTGCTGATATAGGTGAATACGTGCACCAGCCCGTAAAAACATATTCTTCCGGAATGTTTGTGCGTCTCGCATTTGCCCTTTCGATAAATATAGAGCCGGAGATCCTTATAGTGGATGAAGCTCTTTCTGTCGGAGATGTGTTCTTCCAGGCAAAGTGTTTCAGAAAATTTGAAGAATTCAAGGAACAGGGAAAGACAATACTCTTTGTGTCCCACGATATGTCCAGCATAAGCAGATACTGTGACAGGGTGATACTTCTTGATAAGGGAGTAAAGAGAGCAGAGGGATCCGCGAAGGAAATGATAGATGCCTACAAGCAGATACTTGTGGGGCAGTACGGAGATGAAAAGAAAGCTGATGAGGGACAGACCGCCGGAGCCGTCGAAGAGGGACTTTTAGAGTATGGTTCCGGAAAGGCGAGAATCGAAGAAGTATGGACCGAGGATGAAAAGGGCACAAGGACAAATGTGCTGATAAAAGGAAGTACATATGCGGTATTCATGAAGGTGAGGTTTAAGGAGGATTGTCCCGCACCGGTCTTTGCGTTTTCCGTAAAGAATGCGAAGGGCGTGGAGATCACCGGCACCAATACCATGTACGAAAAAGCTTTTTTGGACAAGGCACATGCAGGTGATGCCTATGTTATCAGTTTTAAACAGCGCATGAGCCTTCAGGGTGGTGAGTATCTTTTAAGCTTCGGACTTACAGGTTTTGAGGGTGAAGATTTTACGGTATATCACAGGCTCTATGATGCCGTTTCTTTAAATGTGGTATCCGATAAGGATACGGTGGGATATTTTGATCCGGAATCCGAGATAAAGGTTGAGAAGATCTGAATGGATAAGACTATAGGAAAAGTAAAAATATCATATGATCATTATAAGGGACGGGATCTGTATTGCGACGGACCTTCCGAGGACAGGCTTCTTGAGGCTGTAAAAGAATCTGAGCCGGGAGATAATTTAGACGCTGTATATAAAGATATGAGCTTCGAGTTTCTTTACCATCTTTCGCCTTTACGTGAAAATGTCGTCGAATGGACAGATATCAAAGAAGGCGCGAAGATACTTGAAGTGGGGAGCGGCTGTGGGGCTGTGACAGGCGCCATTGCGGCAAAGGCAGGAAGCCTTACCTGTGTAGAGCTTTCGGAAAAGAGAAGCCTTATAAATGCCTACCGTCACAGGGATCTGGATAACATAGAGATCAGGCTCGGGAATTTTGAGGATGTGGAAAAAGATCTCGATACGGATTATGACTGCATCTTTCTTATAGGTGTTCTTGAATACGGAGAGCTGTATATAAGCGGTGAGGATCCATATGTCAATTTCTTAAAGATACTTAAAAACCATTTAAAGAAGGACGGCTTCATCGTCTGCGCGATAGAAAACCGGCTGGGTCTTAAATATTTTGCGGGGGCAGCAGAGGATCATTCGGCTTTATTCTTTCAGGGAATAGAAGGTTATGACAGGAAAGGACCTGCGAAGACTTTTTCAAAGCCGGTGCTTGACGGATTATTTGCTTCTGCCGGTTTTTTAAACAGGTCTTTTTATTATCCTTATCCCGATTATAAATTTCCGAAGATGATCTTTTCCGATGAGAGAATGCCCAAGGCCGGAGAGATCAGGGAAGCGGCTGCAAATCCCGACAGGAACAGGGCGCTTATTTTTAATGAAGCGGCTGCATCGTATGCCCTTTCAAAAGACGGGCTTTATGATTTATTTGCAAATTCGTTTATTGTTCTTGCAGGAGACGTTAAGCTTCCTGATAAAACTGTCTATGTGCGTTATTCAAATGACAGGATAAATAAATATACCATAGCAACAGAGATAGTAAAAACAGGCGGCGTACTTTCTGTGATAAAACGCTCGCTTTCAAAAAAGGCTGATGAGCATGTTGAAAAAATGCTATTGCTTCAGGATAGATTAAAGGCTGCTGTATCTCCGGAATTTAAACTGCTTGAAGGAAAAGATGCAGGGGGGAAGAGAGCGGCGGTAAGCTTCCCGTTCCTTGAAGAAAAAACGCTTGAAGAGATGCTTGATGAAAAGATAAAAGAGGGCGATGCCCATGGCTTTACAGGTCTTCTTAAGGAAGCTGCATCACGGTTTGAAAAAGCCTTCAAAGCAGAGGAGATATGTGACAGGGATCCGGCATTTTCAAATATTTTTGTGTCCGGAGATGAATGGATACTTACGGATCATGAATGGATATTTGAGAAAAAGCCTGCGGGAGCCGATCTTTTCTTAAGGGCTCTTTACTGTTATGAAGAAGAAGACAGGGCACTGCGTTCGGGGTTTATTTCAGATGCATGCAGGGAACTTAATATAGCTTCCAGGGCAAGGGCATCGGCTGCTGCAGATGAAATGATATTTCAGAAGGAAGTGACGGGAGGCAGGCTCTCCTTTGAGGAAATATGTGAGCGTCTGGGAAGAAAAAAAATCCTGTTTGACGATGTTTTGGTAAGTGAAACTGCAGATAAGGGAAGGATACAGATATACGAAGACAGAGGGAATGGTTTTTCGGAAAGTGATTCATATTTTCTGAAAGCGGAAAGTGACGGAGATACCATTCGCATTGAGACAGATTTTGATGCCTCTGTAAAGAGTTTCCGTTTTGATCCCGGAATGGAACCCTGCATACTTCGTCTGACCTGCCTTTGCATGGATGATAAGAAAACAGAGGACAGCCTTAAGCTTGCGGCAAAGTACGGTAAAAGCTCAAATGCAGCAGGGGTAAACGGTGATACATTCCTTTTTGATAATGAGGATCCAAATATCACTTTTAATACGGAAGGTCACTCGCATTTTGTGATCTGTTTTGAAAGAACAGCAGTAAACAAAAAGATGATAGAAAGTCTCTGCAGACCGGTAAAGAGAGGTATATTCGGAAGATGAATGATACAACTGCTTCCGTTCAGGACAGCTATGAAAGTTTTTTCAAGGCTGCTTACGAAAAAGAAAGAATAAAAAACATGAACCTTACGGGGGCGCTTCTCGATGCAGAGCAGGAGAGAGATGAGCTCCTTGCAAAGCTTGGACGTATCACGACAAGTGCACCGTATAAGCTTTATAAAAAGCTTAGAGGAAACGGAAGTGCCAATGAAAGAAAAACCGGAAAGCCTGTAAAAGAGCTTCCTTACGGCTATGTTAAGGAACTTGGACAACAGTCTGATCCGTATCTTGCAATGATAAAGCAGAATGAGAAAGGACGTCAAAAGAGCTCACAAAAAGATACGGACCATGTTTTTTTAAGTTACAGGGAACTTGCAGATCTCTTCCTTTCCGGGGAAAATGCAGGTAAAGATGTGATCGCCGCAGAGGATAGGGATTCACTCGACCCGGATGCTAAGGAATATATAAATGATTTCTTTTTATCAAAGAATGATAAAGGAATATGGTTTTGCGATGAGGATGAAACAGATGAGGACGGAAAGAGGATAAATCCCTGGTTTAAACCGGAGTGGTCTGTTTTTTCACTGCAGGGGGCGTTTATTCCCGGAAGTCTTTTTGCAATAAAAAAAGAAAACTGTAACGAAGCATTTTCGTGGCTCAGGGATAAAGGATTTGATAAAGGCTCCTATGGCGATGACGGCAGGGAGACGGTATATCTCATCATACTGGCTGCTTCTCTTTATACTTCTGCAGTGCATGAAGATGCTGTTCTCTGTCACAGGAAAGGAAAGAAGGCAACTTTTTCTTCAAAACTTGAGACCACCGTATCTGCAGACTATGCTGAAAGAACCGGCTTTTGGGGCTATGAGGAACGCTTTGCACGTATAAAGTCTGCATTTTATGAAGCTTCCACAGGGCTTAAAATGCAGATAAGAAGAGGGCTGGATGACAGGATATTTACGGTGTATCCTATCCTTTCACCAAAACCTCTCATCTCTGTGATCATTCCGTCAAAAGACAATCCGGAACTTCTTTCTAAACTGCTTGGATCTTTTTTTGAAGATAACGGATACGGGAATGTTGAGTTTATCATTGTCGATAACGGCAGCAATCCGGAAAACAAGGCAAAGGCTGAAAGCCTTCTTGCATCTTATTCGGAGAAGCATAAAAAACGCATGGATTATCTGTATAAAAAAGAGGCGTTTAATTTTTCCGCGATGTGTAACAGGGGTGCTGCTTCATCCGGCGGGGAGCTGCTGCTTTTCTTAAATGATGATATGGAATGCATAGACGGAAGCTGGCTGGACGTGATGGCCGGACAGGCAATGACTGATGGAACAGGTGCTGTGGGCGCATCACTCAGATACCCCGGTGAATTTCGTTTTCAGCATGCCGGCATAAGCAATCTGAAGGTTGGACCTTCACATAAACTGATAAACTTCCCTGATGACAGGATATATTACTATGGCGCGGGCGCTATTCCCATGGAAATGTCTGCAGTGACCGGCGCCTGTCTTATGGTAAAGAAAAGAGATTTTTATGCCGTGGGAGGATTTGATGAGGAACTTCCCGTGGAATATAACGATGTGGCGCTTTGCTTTTCGCTTTTTGAAAAAGGCCTTCACAATGTGATAAGGAACGATGCCGTGCTTATTCATAAGGAATCGATAAGCCGGGGGAAAAAGGAGAATGACGGGGAATATTCGCTGCACCTTATAGAGGAACAGGATAAGCTTTATAAAAAACATCCTTTTTTTGCCGACGGAAACGATCCTGCGCTGAACATTCATATAAGCCAGGATTCACCGGAGTATAAACCTGATGTGGTCTTTCCTGCTTATGATCCCCGGGCATTTTCCGAAGAAAGAGAAGCTTTTAAAGGACAGACGGATGAAAGTCTTCTTTGTGTAACGCTTGAAAGAGCAGGGCTTCAGTTAAAACGCAGGGATGCAAGGGAAGATACGATAAAGATAGAAGGCTGGTCTTTCGTAAAAGGAAGGGACAACAGTGTATTTACGGAAAGTGAGAGACTTATAAGTCTTACGGATGACAAAGGCGGGGTAAGATATTTTTCGGTGTTTGATGTATATCGTTATGATGTGGAACTGGTCATGGAAAATGAGTGTAATGTTGCGCTTGCGGGCTTTGTCTGCAGGATAAGGAAGGCTGATCTTTTACCGGGACATTACAGCATAGGACTTATGTGCAGGGACGGCAGTATGGTATACAGTGCGAAGGCTGTGGGTGAAGTGACAGTCTGAAAGGAAGATATTAAAGCAGATGGAGCAGGATTACAGGGAAGCCTATAAAAAAGAACGAGAGAAAGCTGAAAGATTAAACGAACGCATTGAAAAAACAAAGAATGAAAGTGCGGAGCTTTCGGCGCGTATTGCACATATAAAGGGAAGCAGGGCCTTTAAGGCGGCAAAGCCCTTAAGGGAAGTTTATCATCATACAAAGCAGCTTTTAGGACGCGTGGGACGCTATGGCTCCATAAAGGGAATAGCATCCAAACTCTCAAATAAGAGCATTGAAAAAAAAGCAAGACTAAAGCACGGAACAAGAAGCTTTCCGGATAAGGAAAGACGGAACTATGAACAATCTTATGTTTTCCCGAAGAATATTAAATTTTCCATACTTGTACCGCTGTACAATACTCCCGGCAGATTTCTTAAAGAGATGATAGAGAGCGTTACCTCCCAGACTTACGGAAACTGGGAGCTGTGCCTGGCAGACGGGTCGGATCCGGAACATGCGGAGGTGGGAAAGAGCTGCCTTGACTATGCCTCAAAGGATAAGAGGATAGTATATAAAAAACTCGAAAAAAACGAGGGTATATCAGGCAATACAAATGAATGCCTGAAAATGGCCACGGGAGAATATATAGCGCTTTTTGATCATGATGACGTGCTGCATCCTTCGGCATTGTTTGAGTATATGAAAGCCATATGCGAAGAAGATGCGGATTATATCTATTGCGACGAGACCACCTTTAAGGGAAACAAGTCGATAGATCATATGATCACACTGCATTTCAAACCGGATTTTGCGCCCGATAACCTGAGGGCAAATAATTATATCTGTCACTTCAGTGTTTTTAAAAGAACACTGCTTGAGGGAACAGAGCTGTTCAGGACACAGTTTGACGGAAGTCAGGATCACGACATGATACTCAGGCTTACTGCGAAGGCAGAGCATGTGGTGCATGTGCCGAAGATACTTTATTACTGGAGGAGCCATAAGGCATCGGTGGCTGCGGATATAAGCGCAAAATCCTACGCGATAGATGCCGCGAAGGGGGCAGTTGCCGAACACTTAAAGAGCCTGGGTTATAAGAATTTTTCAATATCCAGTACAAAAGCTTTTGAAACTATTTTCCGTATCCGTTATGAGATATGCAACGACCCGAAGGTATCGATAATAATACCGAATAAGGATCATAAAGATGATCTTAAACGTCTCATAGATTCCATAAAACAGAAGAGCACCTATGAGAATTATGAGCTTGTCATAGTTGAGAATAATTCAACGGGAGAGGATATCAGGGAATACTATGACCTGCTCACAAAGGAAAATGATAATATACGGGTGGTCACATACGAAGGTGATTTTAATTTTTCTGGAATATGCAATTTCGGTGTTTCCTTTGCAGAAGGTGAGTACATACTTCTTTTAAACAACGATATGGAAGTGATAACACCGGACTGGCTGGAAGAACTGCTTATGTATGCCGTGAGGCCCGATGTCGGTGCGGTGGGTGCAAAACTCTACTACGCAGACAGGACCATACAGCATGCGGGCGTTGTGATAGGGCTTGGCGCTCACAGGACGGCGGGACATGTTCATTACCGATGCGCGGATACAAATTTCGGATATATGGGGAGACTCATGTACGCCCAGAATTTCTCCGCCGTGACCGGTGCCTGCCTTATGGTATCGAAAAAGAAATATGATGAGCTTGGCGGTCTTGACGAGAGTTTTGCAGTGGCTTTAAATGATGTGGACTTCTGTCTGAGACTGCGTGAAAAAGGATATCTTAACGTATGGACGCCGTTTGCGGAGCTTTATCATTTTGAATCGGCATCCAGAGGCTCGGATGTGGAAAAACCTGACCCCGCAAAGGCGGCAAGGTATGATGCGGAGGCGGCGCATTTCAGGGAAAGGTATGTTCAGCTCATTGAGAGCGGAGATCCTTACTATAACGTAAACTTCAGTTTGGACAGAAGTGACTTTGCATTGAAAGTATAAGTGTTCAAAATGTGATATAATTAGTGTGCTGTGTTGTTCTGACACATACAAAAAGAGAGGAGTATCAGCTTATGGGTTACCGTGAAACTTTTGAAGAATGGATTTCAAACGACTATTTTGACGCAAAGACAAAGGAAGAACTCCTTGCCATCAGGAATGATGAGAAGGAAGTGGAAGACAGATTCTACAAGGATCTTGAATTCGGTACAGGCGGTCTTAGAGGTATCATAGGTGCGGGAATAAACAGAATGAACGTTTACACCGTAAGGCGCGCCAGCCAGGGTCTTGCGAATTATATAATAAAGAATGCCGGTGAGGAAGGTAAGAAAAAGGGCGTTGCAATCTCCTATGATAACAGAAGGATGAGCCCGGAATTTGCTGATGAGACTGCATTATGTTTAAATGCAAACGGCATCAAGGCATACGTGTTTGATTCACTTCGTCCCACCCCGGAGCTTTCCTATGCACTCAGAACACTTAAATGCATAGCAGGCGTTATGGTCACAGCTTCGCATAATCCCCCTGAGTATAATGGATATAAGGTTTACTGGGAGGATGGCGCACAGGTTACACCGCCTCATGATACCGGTATCATCGCCGAGGTGAACGCGATAACGGATTTAAGCACGGTAAAGGCCATGGATAAGGAAGAGGCAAAGAAAGCCGGTCTTTATAATGTGATCGGAAGCGATATAGATGACAGCTACATGGCTGAATTAAAGAAACAGATCATTCATCCCGAAGTGATAAAGGCTGTAGCGGATGATATAAAGATAGTTTATACGCCTTTCCATGGCACCGGAAATGTTCCTGTGCGAAGGATACTTGAAGAGCTGGGCTTTAAGAATGTTTATATCGTTAAGGAACAGGAGGATCCGGATCCCGAATTCACCACTCTCGTTTATCCTAATCCCGAGGATCCAAGAGCCTTCGAGCTTGCGCTCAAGCTTGCAAAGGAAAAGGATGCTGATATCGTGATGGCGACAGATCCCGATGCAGACCGTCTCGGAATCTATGCAAAGGATTCAAAGACCGGAGAATATATTCCCTTTACGGGAAATATGTCAGGCATGCTCATAGGTGAGTACATCTTAAGGGAACGCACTGCTAACGGCACGATGCCCAAGGATCCTGCTTTCGTTACCACGATAGTGACCACAAATCTTGCCCATGCCGTAACAAAGGCTTACGGGGTAAAAGAGATAGACGTGCTCACAGGCTTCAAATATATAGGTGAGCAGATAAAGATCTTTGAGCAGACCGGCTCCAATAATTATGTGTTTGGTCTTGAAGAGTCATACGGCTGTCTTGCCGGTACTCATGCAAGGGATAAGGATGCCGTTGTTGCGGTGATGATGTTGGCCGAGGTTGCCGCATATTGCAAGAAGCAGGGCATCACCATTTGGGATATGATGATATCCATGTATGAGAAATACGGCTATTATAAGGAAAGCCAGCTTGCCATCACCAAGAAGGGTAAGGAAGGGCTGGAAGAGATCGCGCAGATGATGGAAAAGCTCAGAAATGATCCGCCTGCGGAATTCGGAGATCTTAAGGTCGAGAAGTTCTATGATTACAAGACCGGAAAGACAAAGGATTTAAAGAGCGGAGAAGAGGGGACTACAGGGCTTCCCGTTTCGAATGTGCTTTACTTCGAGCTTGAGAATGATTCATGGTGCTGCGCACGTCCTTCGGGAACCGAGCCCAAGATAAAATTCTATATGGGTATCAAGGGCACGTCTCTTGATGATGCGGCTGCAAAGCTTGATGCTCTCACAGAGGCTGTGAAAGCACATATCTGATCTTAAAAGAAGGAATAAGAGCCGGGAAGCCTTAAAAGGGTGACCCGGCTTTTTAAGAAAAAATGGCATTTGTTAACGACATAAAAAAAACCATCAGATATGCAAAAAAGAACGGCGTTCACGCTGCTTATCTTGCTGCGTCCGAGAGGCTTTCCGAGAGACGTAAAAAATATGCCTATGAAGAGCCTTCTCCTGATGAGCAAAAAAAACAGAGGGAATATGTTTTCAACGATCATATAACGATAAGCATTGCGGTACCGGCATATGAGACGGATGAGCTCTTTCTTCAGGATCTTATTCTTTCTGTTGCGGAACAGACATCATGCGCCGATGAGCTTCTGATAGCCGATGCATCCGAAAGCGACAGGGTAAAAAAGACTGTAGGCGAATTCAGTAAGGAATATGATTTTATCAGATATATAAAGCTGCCCGGGAATAAAGGGATCGCGGAGAACACAAACGAGGCATTAAAGTATTCTTCATCGATGTATACTGCCCTCCTGGATCATGATGACATACTTACAAAAGATGCACTTTATAATGTGAGGAAGGCAATAGAGGATAATGATATACTCCCTTATCTTGTTTATACTGATGAGGATAAGTGTGATCAGTTTGCTTTTAATTATTTTGAACCAAATATAAAAAAGGGGCCGGACCCCGACATGCTCTTTACGAACAATTACATTTGCCATCTTGCGGTATACAGGACGGATGTCATAAAAGAGCTGGGACTTAGGCATGAATTTGACGGAGCACAGGATTATGATCTGGCTCTAAGATGTTTTGAAAAGGCGATGAATGACGGGAAGCTTGAGAAGCTTATACTGCATGCACCCGGAGTTGCCTATCACTGGCGCAGCAATGCTTCTTCAACATCAGAGGATCCGTATAATAAGCTTTATGCATATGAGGCGGGGAAGACTGCTGCTGCAGAGGCGCTTAAGCGTTATCTTACCAAGATAAATAAAGAGGAGACAGAAATCCCGGTTGAGCATTCGGAACACCTGGGATTTTATAAAGCAGATTACGGAGAAGATTTTTTTTCAAAACGGCCGGATGTCGGTGCGGTATTTGGACCGGTGTTCGATAAAGGGAAGATCTGCGGCGGCGCGATGAAGGCCGACGGAAGCATAATATATGAGGGGCTTAAGGAAGGGTATTGCGGTCCGCGTAATGTGGCTGCTGTCCTTCAAAGGACAGAGGCAGGTGACATCAGAAATATGCTGCTTTCGCCCTCATCAGGTTTGGAAAAGCCGGAAACCAAAGATCTGTCTGAAGATGAGATCATGAAAATGAGTCTGGAATTGTCCGGGAAACTGACAGATAAAGGCTATGTGCTGCTTTATGATCCGGGACAGAGAAAAGAGGCGTAAAATGAGTTTTTTGGTCAGTGTTATCATCCCAAATTATAATGGGGAAAGATTTCTGAAAAAATGTCTGCATTCTCTTAAAGGACAGAGTTTTAAGAATTTTGAGGTAATAGTTGTTGATGACGGTTCGACAGACGGCTCAGCCTTAAGGGCAAGATACGCCTGCAGAAAAGAAGGCGGATATCCGACGATCAGGTTTATAATAAGACATGAAAATAAGGGGTTTGCAGCATCCGTAAATGAAGGTATAAAGGCGGCAGGCGCTCCGTATGTGATCTTATTAAACAACGATACCGTATGCGGGACACATTTTGTGGAAAATCTGTATAAGGCGATCATAAGAGATGAAAGTGTTTTTTCGGCATCGGCAAAGATGCTCGATATAAATGACCCTCATGTATGTGATGACTGCGGGGATACATATACTGCTTTCGGCTTTGCTTTTTCAGAGGCAAAGAAGAAGGATGCAAAATTCTTTGTAAGAAAGAAAGAAGTATTCAGTGCCTGTGCCGGAGCTGCAATATACAGAAAAAAAGAGCTGACGGCGCTTGGCGGTTTTGATGAAAATCATTTTGCTTATCTTGAAGATGTTGATCTGGGATACAGGGCAAGGCTTCATGGTTTCAGAAATATTTTTGTCCCGGGAGCGCAGGTGCTTCATGCAGGCTCGGGCAGCTCAGGTTCAAGGCATAATGATTTCAAGGTGAGTCTTTCATCAAGAAACAGCATATATCTTATATGGAAAAACATGCCTGTCTGGCAGATAATACTTAACTTTAATCTCATACTTTGGGGAATATGCGCCAAAACAGTATTTTTCACGTTAAAAGGACTTGGAAAGACTTATATTAACGGAATACTTGAAGGGATAAAGCTCTGCAGAACAGAAGGGAAAGCTGCAAGGGTTGATTTTTCACATATTCCGTTTATCAGGATAGTACAGATCGAGGGAGAACTTCTGGTATCATGCTTAAAACTTCCGTCCCTTGCCGCATCGCTTGTAATAAGATAGAATAACGTAAGCGTCATGATAAGGGATAACCAGAGAACATTAAATCAGCTTCATATCGTGATTGACGGGGTGCTCATAGCTTTGGCTTATGTTGCAGCCTGGTATCTGAAATTTGTATTGACTCCTCCGGAGGAGCCGGGAATGATCTACGGCGTTCTTTCAAAGGAGACTTATTTTTCATTTCTCTATTATATAATCCCGGGGTATCTGATAATCTATTACAGTTCAGGGCTGTATAATTCGATCCGTTATTCCGGTATAAGAAAAGAGATATTTAATGTGTTCAGGGCAAACAGCATAGGGCTGGCTGCCATATTCGCATGCATATATATTTTTAAAGTATCCGATGTATCACGTATCATGATGGGATACTTCTACTTCATATCAGTTGCTTTGGAATCAGCGGGGCGTCTTTCCTTAAGGGCTGTGCTGAGAGCTGTAAGAAAGAGCGGGTATAATACAAAATATGTCCTTCTTGTGGGATATTCGAGGGCAACCGAGAAATATATAGACAGGATAAATGAGAATCCCCAGTGGGGGGATGTTGTGAGAGGTATTCTTGATGACAGGATACCTGTGGGGACATCATACAGGGGCGCCAAGGTCATAGGAGCTCTTGATAATCTTGATATGGTGCTTCCGGATAATAAACTGGATGAGATAGGCGTTACACTTGACCTTAAGGATTACGGGCGCCTGGAAGAGATAGTGAATTCATGTGAAAAGTCGGGAGTTCATACAAAATTCATACCGGATTATAACAGCGTGATCCCTTCAAATCCTTATATAGAGGATCTTGGAGGTCTGACTGTTGTAAATATCAGGCATGTTCCTTTAACAAATACCCTGAATATGTTCTTAAAGAGAAGCATGGATCTTGTGTTCTCACTTATCCTGATCATAATCTTTTCACCTGTGATGCTTGTATCAGCCATCGCCATTCATGTTTCGGACGGTGGCCCGGCTATATTCAGACAGGAAAGGGTAGGGCGTCACAATAAGCCTTTTATGATGTATAAATTCAGGACAATGAGACAGCAGAGTAAAGAGGATGAAAAACAGGGATGGACTAAAAAAGGTGATCCCAGAGTGACAGGTATAGGCAGGTTCTTAAGACATACGAGCTTAGACGAGCTTCCGCAGCTTTTCAATATACTTAAAGGCGATATGTCGCTTGTGGGCCCCAGACCGGAGAGACCACAGTTTGTTGAAAAATTCAGGGAAGAGATACCCCGCTATATGATAAAGCATCAGGTAAGGCCGGGACTTACGGGCTGGGCTCAGATAAACGGATACAGGGGTGATACATCCATAAGGAAACGTATTGAACATGATATTTATTATATCGAGAACTGGACTCCGGGTTTTGATATCAAGATAATGTTTTTAACTGTTTTCAAGGGTTTTATTAATAAAAATGCGTATTAGAAAACTGCTCACATATGATGTTGTGATCCCGGTATACAGACCGGATGAGAAATTAAATAAAATACTGGACAGGCTTCACAGACAGAGAAGGCTGCCGGAGCATATACTCCTCATTAATACCGGAAAGGAATATTATGAGGAGTTTTTTGGTGAGGAGACTCCGGAAAAAAAATATGATGACGTTAATGTCATACATATAAGCAGGGAAGAGTTTGACCATGGCGCGACAAGGGATATGGGCATAAGGCTGTCTGAAGCGGAATGCGTGCTCTGCATGACGGATGATGCCCTGCCTGCCGACAGCAGACTTTCAGAGGAGCTGCTTCGCCCGATCGAAGAGGGGAGAGCGGAAAGCAGCTATGCCAGACAGCTCCCCGGAAGATCTTCATCCGTATATGAGGCGGCATCAAGGTGTTTTAACTATCCCGGGGAAGGCTGCATAAAGGGCTCAGAGGATATAGAAACCATGGGTATAAAGGCATTCTTCTGTTCGGATGTCTGCGCGATGCATTTAAAGAAGGTTTACGAGGAACTGGGTGGATTTGAAGATCATGTTATTTTCAATGAGGACATGGTCTATGCCAGAAAGCTCATAGATTCCGGCCGTCATATAGCGTACGTACCCTCGGCAAGGGTGATCCATTCACACGATTACTCCGTGAAGCAATATTTTAAAAGGAGCTTTGACCAGGGCGTTTCTCATGCCGTGTTTAAGGATACATTTTCGGATGTTTCTTCTGAAAAAGAGGGGATGAGGCTGTTAAAGAGGATGATACGCTTTTATATAAAAAAGAAAAAAGCACATGAGATCCCGAAGATGTTTTTTATCAATTTAAGCAAATATGCCGGATTCAGACTGGGCAGATCATATGAGAAGCTGCCGGAATGGCTGGTACTTAAGCTTTGCGGAAATAGAGAATATTTTCACAATTTAAGCAACTGAAAAACACAATTCCGTCACAATACGTGTTTAGAATATGTATTGCAGACAGGAAAGTATGAGGCTTTCCGGAAAGGAGAAAGTTCATATGTACGAAGAAGAGAACAGAACAAATACGGGAAACGGACAGGGAGTGTCAGGTTTAAATACTTATGGGAGCGGCAATGCAGCGGGCTCCTATTATGGAAATACGTCGGGACCCGGTGCGGCAGGGACATCTGCAGGCACAGGAAGCGGCTCATATGGAAACGGATTAGGCTACAGGCAGCCTGGCCCAAGTTATAATACATATCATCAGAATTATACCTATAATCAGGGAAGCTATGGTTCACAGGCGGGTTCAGCCAATACAGCCGGAAATATGGGCGCAAAAACTGCCGCCACGGCAGGTGCAAAGACGAATAAAAAGGATAAGAAAGCTGCAGGGCAGAACAAGGGCCCGGGATTCTTTAAAAAGGCAGTTTCTGCATGTGCGCTGGGGCTTGTATTTGGCCTGGCAGCAGCAGGTGGTTTTATGGGATTAAGACAGGCCGGAATAGAACAGGGGTGGTTTGAACCTTCTTATTCCGCGTCATCTGCGACTTCCAAAGAAGACAGGCCGGAAAAGCCTTCAAAGAACCCTTCTAAGGAAAAGGAGGAAAGCACAGAAACGGCTTCGTCTTCCACTACCGGCAGCGCGGCAAACAACGGACTTATAACGGGGACGACAAATACAGTGGTATCCGATGTGAGCGCCATGGTTGCGGATGTTATACCTTCTGCGGTGAAGATAACCAATAATATGACTGTCAATTATTATTATTTTGCGGAAAAAGGGCAGTCAAGCGGTTCAGGCATCATAATAGGTGAAAATGATAATGAGCTGGTTATCGTAACTAACTACCATGTTATAGAGAATAATGACGATCTTTTAGTTACCTTTATAGATGACAGCTCGGCTGAAGCGCTTGTAAAGGGCATGAATGAAGAGATGGATCTGGCTGTCATAGCTGTAAAGAAATCAGATCTTTCTGAAGAAACACTGGATGAGATAACCATAGCAAAGATCGGTGATTCCGATCAGTTAAAGATAGGGGAGCCGGCTATAGCAATAGGAAATGCCCTGGGGTACGGACTGTCCGTAACAACAGGTGTTATAAGCGCCCTCGACAGGGAACTCAGCATGGATAATTCCGCTACGGGAACAGCAGTAAACGGAAAATTCATACAGACAGATGCAGCTATCAATCCGGGAAATTCGGGCGGTGCGCTTCTTAACATAAACGGTGAGGTGATAGGTATAAACTCGAACAAGATAGGCGGAAATACCGTTGAAGGAATGGGATATGCAATTCCCATATCATATGCAAAGCCTATCATAGAGAATCTTATGAGCCGTACGACCAAGAAGGAAGTGCCGGAAGAGGACAGAGGATATCTTGGTATATCCGGAGCAACGGTCACTGCAGCAGAGGTACAGTATTACGGATTGCCAAAGGGCGTATATGTGGCAGCCGTAAACGGATCTTCACCGGCTGATGTTTCAGGTATAGAAAAGGGCGATTTCATTACCGAGATCGAGGGTGAGTCCGTGGATTCCATGGAAGAACTTCAAAAAGAATTAAGTTATTACAGTGCAGGTACCACGGTCCAGCTGAAGATAAAAAGGCAGCAGGATGACGGAAGCTACAGGGAGTTACTCTTTAAGGTGACCCTGGGAGATAAGGGTGTCACGGAAGGATAAAGAAAGAATTCTTTTCCCGGACATGTGGCATGATGAAGATAATATGAGCTATCCCCGGTGCATGGCGCCGGGGATTTTTTAAAACAAAGGGTGAAATAATGAAAGAAGGCTTAACATAACAAAATTATATTTATACATAATCAAATAAAGCACAATAAATCAAATTCAAATTAAACAAAGACAATAGTTAAAACATAAATTAAGAAAACGTCAAACAGGACAAAAAAGATAAATATTGAAGAAAAAACATATTTTGAGGCCTGGATCTGCATTGATCCGGGTATTATGACAACTGAAAAATGAATTATGACTGAAAAAAATCACGGCAGATTCAAAAATTAAACCACAACTTTATGGTTTTTCTTGTTTACAATACGTTGATTCATAAACTATAATGAATCTGACATGTGAGATCACATCAGGGGTCTCTTTTTGCGGAGGTATGGTTTTGGATAATATAAATAATATGAATGATAATAATACGGAAGAGAAGCATTGTTCACTTTGCGGCAGGCCCGAGAGCGAGGCGGGCCGCATAATGAAGATGCCTTTAGGTATGAATATATGTCCGGATTGTATGGACAGGATGAGCAGCCAGCTTGAGGAGAGGATGAGCCAGATGCCCGGGACGGATAATTCCGGCGGAGCCATTGATATTTCGAAACTCATGCAGATGAGCGGTATGGCTGTTGCTCCGGCTATGCAGGAAGAGGAAAAGCCTGCGGAAAATACAGAGCCGGATACGAAGGAAGATGGAGCAGAGGAAAAGAAGGATGACAAGAAGAAACAGGGGCCCCGCATAAGCTTCATGAATCTCGCCGACCTTCCCTTCGGTATGCCCTTTGGCGGCGGTTCAAAGGTAAAGAGGGCAAAGGAAGGTGAGGCAAAACCGCTTATCGCACTTGAGGATATTCCTGCTCCTCATAAGATAAAAGCAATGCTCGATGAATATGTGGTCGGTCAGGAAAAGGCAAAGAGGGCCATGAGCGTGGCTGTGTACAACCACTACAAACGTGTAGCCGTAAATATGAAGGGCGATGACATAGAGATAGAAAAATCCAACATGCTCATGCTGGGGCCTACAGGTTCAGGTAAGACATATCTGGTACGCACTCTTGCGAAGATCCTTGATGTGCCGCTTGCGATCACCGATGCCACATCTCTTACCGAGGCAGGATATATAGGTGATGATATAGAAAGCGTAGTGAGCAAGCTTTTAACTGCCGCAGGCAATGATGCGGACAGGGCAGAGCAGGGCATAATCTATATTGACGAGATAGATAAGATAGCAAGGAAGAGAGATGTACATTCAAGGGATGTGAACGGTGAATCTGTTCAGCAGGGTATGCTAAAGCTCCTGGAAGGGGCGGAGGTAGAAGTTCCCGTGGGTTCGTCTTCGAAGAATGCAATGGTCCCCACAACCGTGATAAATACCAGGAATATACTCTTTATCTGCGGCGGCGCCTTTCCGGGGCTTGAAGAGATAATAAACGAAAGGCTCCTTAAGAACACGGCAATGGGCTTTACCGGAGAGATAAGGGAAAAAGGAAAGAAGGACAGAAAGATATTTGAGAAGGCCGAGACAGAGGATATAAGGAAATTCGGCATGATACCGGAATTTGTGGGGCGTCTGCCCATGTTGGTTTCTCTTGAAGGGCTTGATGAGGAAATGCTGGCAAAAGTCTTAATGGAACCTAAGAATGCGATAGTAAGGCAGTACCAGAAACTGCTTGAGCTTGATGAGGTCAAACTTGAGTTTACCGAAGGTGCCTTAAAGGCTATAGCGGCAAAGGCACTTAAGAAAGAGACGGGTGCAAGGGCGCTTAGAGCAGTTATAGACGAATATATGCTCGATATCATGTATGAGATACCAAAGGACGATAATATCGGAAAGGTAACGGTAACGGAGGATTATATAAACAAAAAAGGCGGTCCGCTTATCGAAAACCGTACAAATGGATGATTTCCTATTGACAGATACATAATGGTGTGATAGTTTATCTCTAACACACATACTTTCTTTTCAGGTGATGCCGTTCGGCAGCCTCCCTTTTTAAGAAGCGGGATGCTTCGGAAAAAGGAGGAAAGATCCATGAAAAAACTTTATTTAAAGCCATCTTTGATAAAGAGGGCTGCAAGAGGATTGATATCGTGCGTTACCGCCATAATGCTCATATCTTCCTTTTGCGTAAGAGCCTCTGCGGATGATAATGTGTCATCCGGCAGTACGGCAGGGCTTGTCCAGTCTCCGGACAGCATAAGTACAGCAATAGTGCATGATCATGATACGTGCTGCTACAGCTACAGAGAAGTAAGCTGCGGCGGTACATGGAATAACGGATATGATGAAGACGGCAATCCGGTGCACTGGTGCAGCAACTGGGATTCGGATAAAAAAGTGGAAACAACCACTCTGGGGGCTCTTCACGGCAGCGAAAAATATCTGCCCGGACATATCGACAAAAGCACATCTCCAAAGCATCAATCCTTTTATGCTAATGTCGCCACCTGCGGATACAGGAATTTCGGCACGATAAAAATTGAGCGTCTCATTAAAAATGACGGTATATATCTTAGTGCATCATGGAAAGCCACTCCGGGGCTTTATGACTGTATGACTGATACCTTTTTAAGATGGGAGGGGAGCACCTCGCAGCCTGCGCCTTTGTCTTTTAAGGTCACACAAAGAAAAAAATATCATCTCCTGTTCACCTATGTTGACAGGGTGACCAATAAACAAACGACACAGCATGTTTATTATACAGACATATCGCTGCCGCTTAAACTGAGTTTTTACTCCGACGGGGAGCTTCTGTACGAAAAAGAATATGAGTATGGGAAAATGCCTGAAAAACAGGATATCCCGGTAAAGACAGGCTATGATTTCGCAGGTTATGCCCATGAAGGGGAGCTGTGGTTTGATGAGAAGGGTGAGCCTGCCGAAGGGTGCGATCCGAATGCTGAAGAATCAGAGATAAGGCTTGATGCGGTCTGGGAAGCGAAGCATTTTACGATAGCATACGGTCCCGATAAAGATGAAGACGGAGAAGGCGATATCGTGGCTGAGGTGATCTATGATGCAGCCTATGATGACGGAGATGTATCCGGCATGGAAAAGACAGGCTATATCTTTAAAGGCTACACGCTTTCGGAAAACCATATTTTTGATGAAAGGGGAAAAGCCGTAAGTGAAAAATGGATCTGGGATATACCATGCACGGAGGAAAGGAAGCTTTCACTGTCTGCAGATTATTCTCCCAAGACCTATGAACTTAACTGCGCGGGAAAGATCTACACCGTAACCTATGACGCACCTTTTGAAGAAAAAGTAAAGATAAACAAGCCTCCCACAGGCTATCTCTTTGACGGTTATTATCTGGGTGAAGAGAAGATCTTTGATAGTGAAGGTGCAGCGGCATTCAAAACATGGACAAAGGATCTTAAGCAAAGGACTACTTTGTATCCGGAGTATACGGCTAAGAAATACAGGATAAACTGTTCCGGGAATGAATATGAGGTGACCTTTGATTCTCCTTACGGTGCCGTAAAGATACCGGAAAAAAAGACAGGATATATTTTTAAAGCTTATTCCCTTTCGGGGAATATTATATTTGATGCCAAGGGAAATCCTGCGGAAGAGCTTTGGAAGTGGGATACCGAAGACAGTGTAAGCCTTGATGAAGTTTTTGAACCGAAGAAATACAGGATATATTACGGAGATGACGAATATGTGATGACCTTCGGCGAAAAACTGCCGGATGTTTCTCCTGCCCCGGGATTTACGGGATACCTTTTTGACGGATTTGAATTTGAAGGCGAAAAGATATATGACGGAAACGGAAAAGCTGTAATAGAAAAGTGGCTGTTTGATACGGAAGACGGTGCGGAGATGATAGCCTGCTTTGAGCCTAAGGATTACAGGATACGATGCGGATCAAAGGAAGAGGAAGTGACTTATGATCAGCCGTATCAGGATATAGAGCCGGATTACGAAAAAAAGGGATATATTTTTAAGGGATACAGCATAAGCGGGGATAGTGTATATGATGAAGACGGCCGTGCCGTTTCCGGTAAATGGAAATGGGATATTCCGGACGGCTATGAGCTTGAGCCTGAGCTTGAGGCTAAAAAATATAAAATAGAATGTGACGGGGAGAGTTATACGGTTACTTTTGACGAACCCTATGATGATATTCATCTGCCGGTGCCTGATGTCGGAGATGATGAAGAGTTTGGCGGATATAAGATTGACGGCGAGATCATCTTTGATGAGGACGGTGAGCCTGCAAGTGATACATGGAAATGGGATATCCCTGATGGAACGGTACTGGAGCCTGTCATTAAAAAGAAACAGGTGACTTCCACACCTGTACCGGAAGGAGACGGGGAAAAAAGCGGTGCTTCATCAAATAACATACCAAAGGATCCCGTGCCTTCAGTGGAAGTTACTCCAAAAACAACTCCCACACCGGCATCTGAGTCGGGGGATGCGGGGACCTCAGATAATAAAAAGAAAAAGAAGAAAAGCTCTTCCGGAGGTGGAAGCAGCAATTCGGATAAGGACGACGACAGGGGTGATAAGACAGGGAACGGTAATGAAATTGGAATAACTCCCGCGCCTGTTCCTATACCGGTGCCTGTGGCTTCTCTCTCAGCGGATATGCTGCCTTTTCCTTCGGGGGATGCGGTATCCGGAAATATAACCGTAAAAGGTAATAAAAATAAGAAAGGCATAGACGGGTCAGAAAAGAAAACCACGGATGATACAGATGATCCAATCAGTAAAAACAGTGTATCGGTAAATGGCAAAAAAACTAAGAGCGTTTCTTCGGATGAGCAGGATGAAGGCCGGATCGTAGATCCGGAAGAAACACAAACAGATAACATAAAGCTGCTCTCGTCACCGGATAACGGAGATTCCAGAAACGGAGGAGATAACAGCGGAAGAGGAAACGGAATTTCAGGAGGAAAGGCAGTAAGGACTGCGGCTGCTGTAGGCGGTATAGGTGCTGTTTCCGCGGGCCTTATATATGCCCTGCAGGCTCTGTTTGTTTATCTCTTTGCCATGGCAGGAGTATGCAGCGTAAGCCCGGAAGGAAAAAGAAAGGAAGTGGGAAAAGTTGCGGTTACGGGAAAACGCGGCAGGCTTCACGTGGAGATAGGCAAAAAACTGTTAGATCTTTGCGGTGCCGGAAGGGTGGAGCTCGTGTTTCCGAAGCCCTTTGTATGGCGTTACAGGAACAGACCTCTTGAGGTGGAGGTCGCCGGAAGAAGCTTTGTGACAGTTCTTGCAAATAAGGTAGAGGCAAGATGATATGAAAAATGACCGGGCGGGACTTTTCTGCCCGGTTTTTTATGTTTTTTTATGGTCATACTTTCTTGCAAGCCCGCCCTTAAGAGAGTAAAATAGCCGTGTATGATCAATATTTTCAAGGCAATGAGATATTGGGGGGATGACCCCGCAAAGATCGGTACATACGTGTCTGAATATATAACAGAACACGTTCTTTTAGCCTGCGAAGGAGATGCATCCGACTGGGAGGATGAGATAAGCTACCTTGAGATGCTTTTTTACAGGGTGTGTGAATCCCCGGATATTGATAAGGAAGACAGGAGCCTGAATGATATCCTGGATAAGATGGATGATGATCTTGCATATTCTACGGGTATCTTCGGTGCAAGGGCAGATCGTGTGCTTTCCATACTTGAGTCGGATACCCTTAAGGCTGCATTAAACAGGAGTTCAAATGAAAGAGAGTGCCAGATCCTTGGCCATATAGAGTATTTAAGGAACAGATATTTAAGGAACGAGGTTAGGGAGGAGCGCGAAGACAGGCGCACTCCCGCGGAAATAAAGGCGTATCTGGATGAATACATAGTAGGTCAGGATGATGCAAAGATCGCAATATCAAGCGCGGTATATGGCCACGGCAAAAGGGTAAGGCATCTCGATGTGAATTTTGCGCCGGATGTTGTTCTGCTCATAGGCCCTTCCGGCTGCGGGAAAACAGAGATGATGCGGCGGATATCAAAAATAACAGAATGGCCCATCCTCTGCACCGATGTATCAAATCTGGGTGCAGGACAGTACAGGGGCAGGCATAAGGAAGATATACTCATGGATCTTTACCTTGCTGCCGGCAAGGATTTAAGGAAGGCGGAGCGGGGCATAGTTTTTATGGATGAGTTCGACAAGCTCATGCTTCCTGCCATATCCGAGAGAGGTGTAAATGTGCACGATGATGTGCAGAGCCAGCTTCTTACCATGCTTGAGGGAAGTGACATAGAATTAAAGACAGACGGGCAGTCGCTTGTGATGAATACCTCCAGGATCCTTTTTGTTCTGGCAGGCGCTTTTCAGGGGCTTGATGAATTCATTCGAAATGATAAAAGGACCAAAGAAAAAAATATCGGACGTTTCGGTTTTAACGGCGTTCTTGAAAAGGATATGGACGCTTCTTTTGTAAGAGCAAATATTAATCATGATGTACTCATGGAATACGGGATGAAGAGAGAGCTTGCCGGGAGAGTAAGTGCCATCGCGGTACTTGAAAAGCTTGGTAAGGCTGAGCTTACAGGGATACTTAAGGATGCCTCTGACAGTATGCCGGAGAGATATGCAAGGGAAGTGGAGAGATCATGCGGCGCAGAGCTTGTATTTACGGATGCTGCCTATGATGCGATAGCAGAGAGGGCTTTTTCATCCGATACGGGAGCACGTGCTTTGCGCGGGATACTTGACAGGCTCATGCGGCCGGTGCTTTATGATGCGCCCGGGATGAAGGGTGTAAAGAAGATCCTTATTGACAGCGAATGCGTCACGGAGGGAAAGGCCGCGGAATATATTTTTGATGATCATTCAGAGCCTCTTTCAGAAGTTATAAGGGAGTTTACGGAAGATGAGCCGGATATCCGACTGTAAAAACAGGATCATATTTGAAAAGGCGTTTGATATTCAGGTACCTGATGAGGTATATGATCTTTTTCTGGCGGCTATAGAGGAATATCAGAAGAAAACCGGAGCTTCCGTTGATGGAAATGTAACGGCACTGGTTTTTACACTGATCGTTTATTATCTCGTAAAAAGACGTCCTGAGATAGATCGTAATACCGAAAGCGTATTTAAGCTTTTGGGAGCGGCGTACAAGGAAAAGGGTTACAAGGCACCGTTCTGGAATATAATCAGGGAATCTTTCAGCCTTTTCCCCGAGGATGAGTTTTTTGCGGCAACTCCGGCGCTTGAACGAAGGGTGACAAATAATGATATTGACGGATGCTTTGATTTTGCTGCCTGTGAGCTTGAAAAGATAAGCGATGAAGCAAAGCGGAACAGGCTTTTGGGATTTATGCGGGTATGCCGTGTAAAATACAGGTCAGCTGCTGATTCCGGCATCCGTAAAAAAATAAAGAAAAACAATAAGCCCGAAAAGTCAAAGACACAGGCAATGGCGGGAAGATTCCTTGAAAAATACACACCGGCAGGGATAAAGGCCTATCTTGACCGTTTTATAATAGGTCAGGATGAAAGCAAGAAGCTTTTGGCATCAGCAGTATATAATCATTATCTGCGCATGTCCGATCCGGGTGCAGGTCTCATAAAATCAAATGTGCTGCTTATAGGTCCCACTGGCTGCGGGAAGACAGAGCTTATAAGACGTATCAGGAACATAGTTGATGTACCCGTATCCGTAACCGATTTCAGCGGGATAGTGGCCACTCCGTGGAAAGGCCGTAATAAGGAAGAGGCACTTACATCCCTTTATCTTAAGGCTGATAAGGATAAGGAGCTTGCTGAATGGGGGATAGTATTCTGTGATGAATTTGATAAGATAATCCCTTCAAAGAAGTATTCAAGGGGCGGAGATATAAATGACGAACTGCAGGGACAGCTTCTTGGCATGTTTGAGGGAACAGTGCTGGATGTCCCCGTTAAGGAAAGCGGCAGCAGCGAGACGGTTCAGATGGATACGGAAAATATCCTCTTTGTCTGTGCCGGCGCTTTCGAGGGGCTTGATGACATAGTTGAGAAGGATATAGAAAATACAGGGATAGGCTTCGGAAACAGCGTAAAAAAGACCGGTGATTTTGTACTAAGGGGAGAAGATCTCACGGAAAAGCATTTGATGAGTTACGGAATGAAGGCAGAACTGGCAGGCCGCCTGTCCTCCGTGGCCGTGCTTAAGAAGCTGGACAGGGAAGCATTAAGGAAGGTTCTCACGGAAGCTGAGGACAGCGTGCTTTCCCGTTATATAAATGAATTTAAGGAAGATGACGGCATAGAGCTTGATTTCACATCCGAGGCCATAGATGAGGCGGTTGACAGGGTGATGGATATGAACATAGGGGCAAGAGGGCTTAATTATGTCATACATGAGATTCTTGAAGAAGCTTTATTTGAAGCTCCTTCAAGAAAGAATACGGAAAAGGTAAGGATAAGCGGTGAGACCGCAAAAGGCCTCACAAAACCGGAGTATCTATGAAAGATAAGACGGAAAAAAATAATATAGGAAATGATATGAAAAAAAACAAAATAGGAAGGCTTCAGAGGGCCATACTGGTATCTACCGTATTGCCGATGCTGGCCATGGGCGTGATCATTGCTATCGTTGCGTCCGGAAATTACAGGAACGTGGTGGAAACGGAAGTGAACCGTTCGCTTAAGGCTGCTGCGGAGCTCACAAGATCGGTTTATGACAGTCTTTATCCCGGTGATTATGTGTTGGTTGGAGATAAGACAGTATCGCTTTACAAGGGAGAAAAGGAACTTACCGGAGATTTTACGGGAGTAGACAGGATAAAAGCGGATACAGGCATGGAGGTTACGCTTTTTTACAGGGATGCAAGGATACTTACCACCATTACGGATGAAAACGGTACCAGAAGCGTAGCCACCGGCGTAAACGGTGCTATAATGTCCGCGATGGAGAAAAGCATGGAACCTCTGTTTTATGTGGCGGATATAAATAATGAAAGCTATCATGTCTGTTACGTGCCGCTTGTTAATTCTGATGGGAGTCTTGCAGGTATGATAGGCACCGGTGAAAGAACCGGTGAGGTGGAGCAGGCGATTAAAAAACAGATCAGCCCCATAGTTCTTGTGACTATCCTTACCATACTTTTTGCATCCCTTATAAGTATAAGATATACCAGGGGGGTTGTACTCTCCATAAAGGAAATAAGAAAGTTTCTCGGTATTGTCACTGAAGGAAGGCTTGATGCCGAGATGGGAGACCGTGCGGCAAAGAGGCGTGATGAGATAGGGGAAGCTGCCGAGGGTGTGGTAAAGATGAGGGATACCCTGCGTGTTATGGTGGAGAAGGATCCTCTTACCAAGCTTTACAACAGGCGTTTCGGTACTGCGCGAATGAAGGATGTCAGTGAAGCGGCTGTAAAGACCGGTCAGCCCTTTGCGGTTGCCATAGGTGATATAGACTTCTTTAAGAAGGTGAATGATACATACGGACATGATGCGGGTGATGAGGTTCTTCGCTTCGTGTCACTGGAGCTTCGTAAGCTTATGGTGGGAAAAGGCTTTGCGGTACGCTGGGGCGGTGAGGAATTCCTGCTCATATTTGACAAGCTTTCGGAAGATCAGGCGGCAGAAGCCCTGCTGGGACTTATGGCCGCTGTAAGGGCAAAGACCATTAAATATGGTGAGAGATCAATAAAAGTCACCATGACCTTCGGTATCATTTCCGGCAATACTGTGGATGATATGAAGGATATTGTAAAGAAAGCGGATGAGGCGCTTTACTTCGGAAAGACCAATGGAAGAAACCGTATGGTGCGCTATGAAGATCTTGAAGGTCATGAAGAAGAGAAGAGCACCGCTCCTTCGGGAGATGCCGGGAAAAAAGCAGAGGGAGGTTTAACGGCTGTTTCCGAAAAGGAAAATGAAGATCCCGGTGCAGAGGCGGAAAGTGATGCAGAGGCGCTTATGGGGAAGCTTGCGGATAACGTTTGATAATAACTTATAATATTTGACAGTATTTGCGGATGTGATGGAATTGGCAGACATGCAGGATTTAGGTTCCTGTGCTGAAAGGCGTGCGGGTTCAAGTCCCGCCATCCGTATTTTTGCTTTTTTTTATTTTATTTTGGATTTTATAAACCAGAGCAGGCAGGCGATGGCCCAATTGAGGATGATAAGGACCGCGAATATGAGGATCCCTGTCGGATATCCCCATTCAAGGAAACCGTACCAGTCGTTGGTGCCGGTTTCGGTCTTTATACCGTTTACCAGGCAGTTTATAAGATATGCAAGGCCGTACAAAAGAGTGGGGATCACCGTGTATAAAGTATATTTGAATGGCATGCGCCTATCCTGTTCAAACATGACAAATTCTATCATGGCGGCGATGGGAACCCACAGATGAAAAAATCTGTTTGCACCGACATACAGATTCAATTCGGGATGTGACGGAGCCAGAAAGACCGCGGTCACAAGGAAAGTGAGCCCTACACCGGATACGGATATAAGCTTCGGCAGTATGGGGCATCTTTTGTTGATGACAGATAATACGAGAAAAAGGATGGCGGTGGCAAGGCATAAAATATTTGAGATTGATGTATAGTACTTCAGGTTCGCAAACCCTGATGATACCAGAACATTCTCGTCGTCCATATGTTTGAGAAGGCGGTATACACCGGCTCCGGCAAGGCAGACGATGATAACGTTTAGCCCGTCGCTGATATCCTGTCTGATATTTCTTTTTATTACGACTCTGTCACCGTTTTTTATGGGGTCCATGTATTCTCCCGGTATTGATGCTTATATAATTTTGGTTTTCGATGCCATATTTTACTGCTCTGCTTCATTATACAGATACAGGGGATTATTTCAATCTGCGGAGTACGGACGCAAACATGGGTTATCCCGGAATGGTAACGGGTGTGGATTGAAAACCGAAGGGAATCATAATATAATGGTTCCGATATTCTGCAACAAACGAGGGCAAAAATAAAAAAACGTGGAGGTAGAAAAATGGTTAAGAGAAGAACATGGTTGACCAGGGCTCTGACATTCCTGCTGACGATAAGCATGAATGTCCAGTCTGTCGTGCCTGCCGGGGTGCTTTATGCTCAGGCGGCAGAGGATGGCAAGGCAAAGACAGAGGCGGCTGCGGCAGCGGAAGCAGATGCAGGCGAGGCTGTGGAAGAGGAGACGGAGTCAGAGGCTCCGGCAAAAGCTCTGCTTTCAGAGGAAATGACGGATGCATCCGGAAATGAAACGGATGTGCCTGTGGCAGAGTCGAACTATGACGGGGATGCAAGGAATCTTGTGGATCTGGTAATAGATGATGCCGACGCGGATCTGCCTATACTTCATAAACAAATGGAAGGCTACGATATAAATATCGAAAAGCTTTACAAGGCAAAATATGACAATGCTCAGGGAAAATATGTTAAGTCAGATGATCTTGCTGAGAAAGAGGTTGTCATAGAATCAGGCGACAACAAAAAGTCAATCACATTTCAGCTTTACCTGGCTACTGTGAAAGCAAAAGGAAGTGATACTGCGACATATTATAAGTATGCGGCTGTAGAAAAAATAGAGGGTGCTACCGATACTATCTTTACGGAAGCCGGGAATTCAAAATGGTACAATGCCATAAATGACAACTCGACCATTACTTTTCCTGATGTATGGGATGGTGAGGACAGGCATGTTTCTGTAGAAGCACGTTGTGAAACCATAGGCGCACAGGTTTTTAAGGGGAAGAATTTTACCAATCTTCAGATACCCGGAAATATCACATATATAGCTGAGTCAGCTTTTGCGGATTGTAAAAACCTCAACAATATCCAGTTTCATTCCGGAATAATAGGTATAGACAAGGGTGCATTCAGCGGCTGCTCTTCTCTTACTTACGCAAATGTAAAAGATCTTACAAAACTTAAGACGGTTTCTGACAATACTTTTAAAGAATGCAGCAAGTTCACGTTGGATAAGAACGGAACTTATGAGGGACTGCCGGAAAATATCACTTACATTGGTGAATCTGCTTTTGAAAAAACCAATATTGTTAAGGTTAGTGTGCCTGCAAAAGTAACTGTTATAGGTAAGTCGGCATTTAAGGAATGTAATGCTCTGAACCTGCTTGAAGGTTGCACGGGAGTAGAGGTTTTCGGAGCAAATTGCTTTGAAAACTGCACAATGTTAAATGGAAATAACGGAAAACTTCCCGTAACAGATAAAGTTATACTGATAGGTAACAGCGCCTTCAAGGGCTGTAAGAGTTTTGCTAATATGGATCTGGGAAATGCGACATCCCTCGTCACTATAGGAAATAATGCGTTTGAAAACTGCACGGGACTTAAGACCTTTGTATTCCCGAAAAACGGGAATCTTCAAACTATAGGAAATTCCGCGTTCCAGGGATGTACAAGTTTAAACAGCCAGCTTACACTTCCGAATACCGTATCAAATATAGGTAACAGTTCTTTTAAAGATTGTAAGGCATTAGAAGGCATTAATCTGGGAACCGGTCTTGAGCATATCGGAGGCAATGCCTTTGATTCTTCCGGAATAAAGACCATAGCTTTTCCTCCCAGCATTACAATGTTAGGCGGAGCCCTGTGTCAGAATTGTAAGAATCTGACATGGGTAAGCTATACAGCAGGATGGGATATATCGATACTTCCTGATTATGCTTTTAACGGCTGTGAAAAGCTTGTATCTTTTGGACCTGAAAATAACGGAAAGGTTGTAATACCTGAAAAAGTCTTTCTTTTTAGAGAAAATGTTTTCACAGACTGCAAATCCATAACGGAGGTTTCTCTTCCTAATGATCAGGATATATATATCCAGACAGGAGTCTTCAAGGGCTGCTCTTCATTAAAGAGGATTGATTTTCCTGAAAAGACAAGGTTTGAATCTGCCAAAGATGTAACGATATATAAGGTTTCCCTGAACATTGATGACAGTGGAAACGTTGAATGGAAGGTCGTTAGCGAGGAGCAGATTGATTTCAAGGCAGAGGCTGTCTGTCAGGATTGCACCAGCCTTACCGATTATTCCATATCCGGAACTTATGTGGGTGCTATTCCTAAGAATATGTTTTACGGCTGCAGCGCACTCACTAAGTTTAATGGTTTTACCGGTACAAATGTTTCAAATATCAGAGACGGCGCTTTTGCAAAATGTACATCGCTTAAGGGAACAGTAGTTATCCCTGAAAAGATAGAAGCTTTAGGCTATGGCGATACTGGTGTTTTTGAAGGATGTACCGGGATAGAATCCGTGCAGCTTAATAAGAAACTTACAAAGATAGACAAGAGTACGTTCAAGGATTGTAAAGCTCTGGAGAGTATAGACTTTGGCGGTGATAACAGCAATATAAAGATCATTGAGAATGATGCTTTCAAGGGCTGCAGCTCCCTCAAGGCAGTAACCATACCCAAGACCATCACCGGTATAGGTGAGAATGCTTTTTCAGATTGTACATCGCTTACAAAGATAAACTTCCCTTATGATGTGGCAAGCGGCGGAGAACAGTTCAACGGTGTAGGAAAAAATGCCTTCTCAGGATGTACTGCTCTTACGGAGATCCAGTTCCCGGCTTCTCTCGGAATGATAGATGAGGGCGTGTTCCAGAATTGTAAGGCTCTTACCAAGGTATACCTTGGTAAGGTACAGGATATAAAGAAGGGCGCGTTCCGCGGCTGCGAAGAGCTTATGCTCGTGTATTATCAGGGTACTCCGCTTGAGCGTGAAACTCTCGAAGGAACCAATAAGTTCAACGGAGATAATGATTATCTCTGCAATGCATACTGGATGTACAACTGGGATGGTGAAGAGCCCAAGAATGTGGTTTCCGTTAATGCTCTTTCCGTTGTATATACCGATCCCCGGACAGGGAAGGAAGTAACTGTAAGTGATAATGATACCGTAAAGCTGATGGTCGGGACATCTGCCGATTTCAAGGCAATAACAACACCCGATAATGCTACATTTGCAAAGATCGCAGTGTGGAACTCATCGCAGACCGCAACGGCTACTATCTCATACAATAATGCCAGCGGTGATGACGCTGATTTCAGGGAAGTTACCATCAACGCACTTGCAAAGAACAGCACCGATATCACTGTAAAGACTGCTGACGGTCCGAAGATCAAATTCAAATTGGAAGTTACCGCATTCGAATATGATGTAATAGTGGATGATACCCTTGCGGGTGCGACCATTTCCGCTGATAAGGCGGCAGCAGCACCCGGTACCGTAGTTACCATCTCCTGCAACCTGCTTCCGGGCTTCGTATTTAATGGCTGGTCAGTATCGGATAATGATGGAAATCCTGTAAATGTAGGCAACAAGATGGCCTATGAAAAGACAGATTTCAGGATGCCTGAAGGTGACGTATTCGTAAGCGCCCTTGTAGAGGCTGCTCCTGTGGCTGTGGCTGCAGGCGGAAGCACTTCAGGCAGCATAAAGATCGCTGACGGAACCTATCATGCAGGCGACACCGTTACCGTGACTGCGGCTCCGAAAGATAATTATACTTTCACCGGTATAAAGGTGAACTTCGGAAACGGTGTGGTACAGACATTTGATTACGACAGCAGCAGAAATGACAATACCGTAAGCTTTGTTATACCTGCAGGCGTAGATACTTCCTCCATATCAGTTACGGGTATATTCAAAGCCGTAACAAGCGGTATGTGGGCAACGATCGAGAACGAGGGCAGCATTGTTTATACAGGCAAGGCTATTAAGCCTGTTGTAAACGTATATTTCGGAGGAGAGAGACTTACCTTAAAGAAAGACTATACTATCTCCTACAAGAATAATAAGAATGCTTTCGATGCAACCGGAGTGACCGCGGCAAATGCAAAGGCTATG
Source organism: Lachnospiraceae bacterium (assembly GCA_017540265.1). Lineage (GTDB taxonomy): Bacteria > Bacillota > Clostridia > Lachnospirales > Lachnospiraceae > NK4A136. The sequence goes on along the minus strand of JAFYBJ010000050.1, from coordinate 17,842 downwards.
AAGGCACCCCACATCGTGATAAAAGGCAAGGGCGCATATAAGGGAACAAAGATCATTCCTTTCACAATTGCGCGTTATGATCTTTCAAATGCAGAAACCGTAGACATGGCATATGCTTCCGGAGCAAAGAAGCATGCTCCTCTTATCATGATGAACGGTAAGAAGCTTAAGGCAGGAAAGGATTACAAGATAACAGATGCTTCCGGTAATGCCATAGATGTAAAGGGCGCTTCCGTAATGCTTCCCGGCACAGGCACCTTCCAGGTTACCTATAAGGGAGAAGGAAACTTTACAGGCAACATAAAGAGCATGGTTACCGTATCTGCAGGTACCAACATTGCGAAGCTTAAAGTAACCGCAGCACCTATAACCTATTCCGGAGTTGATGCAAGCCTTAATGATGCCATAAGCATCACCGTAATGCAGGGCGGTGCTCCTGTTGCAACCTTAAATAAGGCAAACGGTTTCACTGCGGCAGGCCTCAGAGCTGATTTCATAAATGCCGTAGATCCCAAGAAGGGAACAGTTTACATCCTTCCTACAGCGGACAGCAACTATTGCGGCCAGAAGAAGGCGGCCTTTAAGATAAACCCGATAGGAAAACTTACCGGTGTGTCGGTTAAAGGTGGAAGCATATCCTATAACGGCGGCATAGCAGTTCTTGCAAGCAGCAATTTCGTACTTGGAGGAAAAGAGCTTATCGAAGGAAAAGACTATTCCGTAACATACAAGAACAACGCAAAGGCCGGAATCGCTACTGCCACACTTACGGGTCTGGGCGGCTACAAGGGCAGCAAGGCAAAAGTGAACTTCACTATCGATGCTATGGATATAGCACTGGCAGAGGTGACTGTTCTTGATGAGGGTACTTATGATGCAAGCGGAAAATATTTCATGGCTCCTTATGACAAGGATGGTGCAAAGCCTAATGTTGCGCTTACTATCGGCGGCGTTACCCTTGTAGAGGGCAGGGATTATAAGATAGGCGATTATAAGAACAATACCTCTGAGACAAACACAGGTACCGCGGAATCAAATCTTCCTTCCATGACTATAACAGGCAAGGGCAATTACAAGGGAAGCCTCGTATACAGATTCATAGTCATAAAGAGGAACTGCAGCAATGCAAACAACAACGTAAGCTTAAGCATAAACGATGCTCCTATAAGCGGCGGAAAGGTGACTATACCCGACGGTGTTCTTAAGGACAGCAGAGGCAAGGAGCTTTCGGCAGGAAACGATTACGATGCTACCTTTACCTATACTGTCGGAACCACCGAGTATAAGGGCAAGGATGCTATCAAGGCTGCAGGCCTTGCGGCAGGCACAAGAGTAAAGGTAACTGTTACCATGAAGGGCATGTACACCGGTTCCGTGATCGGAGGCTTCACAGTGGTAGACAGCAAGAACCAGCTTAAGTCTGCAAAGTGCAATAAGACATACAGCTATACGGGAGAAGCTATCGTTCCCGATGCGAAGGATTTCACAGTGACTGCAAGGAACGGTGCGGTTCTTACGGCAGGAACAGATTACATAGTTGAATCATGTGAAAACAATACAAACAAGGGAACTGCCAAGGTCGTGATCCGCGGCGTAGGTTCCTACGGCGGAAGGGCAAATACAACCTTCAAGATAACACCTGCTGATATCAACGTTCAGTGATCCTGAACATAGAATGAACTGAAGTTTAATTGACCAGATAAAAGGCACAGCACGGAAATCCATCCGGCTGTGCTTTTTTATAAAATAAACGCCCCTGCCTTCGGGGCAGGGGCGCTTATCATGATATTTTCAGTTTTTTAAACGGTCGTATTGTAGGATGAAGCGTTTCCCGCATTATAGGTGGCTGCGTTTGTGTAGGAATTTGCGGAGCTGTCACCTGTAAGTGCGAGGGAATAGATCTGCTCAGCCTTATATTCGGCCTTTGATGCCCAGCCCTGGGGATCCGTGAACACATCCTTTAAACTGTCTGTATCCGCCTTCATGAAAGCATCTTTGTCGAAGGAAAGCTTCCCGTCAGAATCAATGCTTATGCCTGCATTCTTTAAGAGGGCATCGCTTTCATCGGTGAGATTCTTAAGCCATTCCGTTTTCTGGGCTACATTTGAATAAACCGAATCCGTGCCGTTTTCTATGAGCTTGTTGTAATCGTCAACGAAGGCCTTTATCTTTTCGGCGTCTTTTTCTTTTGTCTCTTCGGAAAAAGTGAGATTTCTGAGATCGTTGAACGATCCCACCAGATCGCCTGCGGCATCAGCCGTATTTTTTATCTTCTTGGTAAGCTTTGTGGTTTCTTCCTCACTTAATTCTGTGTGATTCTTTTCGCTGTAATACTTCTTAAGCACCTTTGAATAAGCGCCGCTCTTTAAGAGACCGTAAGTATTAACGTCAAAACCTAAAGATGCAGCGGAATTTGAAGAGCTGCCCTGTGACGTGTTAAGTGATGAAAAAAGCGTGGATACGGTAGATGATGAGCCTGCAGAGGCTGTATTTATACCTGTGATTCCCGATATACCTGCCATTTTAGGATCCCTCCTTTGCTTTGATGATATGCCAATGCTGCTTCCCTGCAGCTGCTTATACAGTATTAATTATAACAGTTTTCAAAGCCTGCCACAAGCCCGCCTTTGAATTTTAATACTGTGATTTTCCGGCTTAAAGCGCCTTAATTATATTGTTGAAAGGTGGTATAATGTGATTCTGTATGGATAAATGCATCGAAGAGATACTCACGGAAGGATATGATTTTGGCAGGGAGGTTTCGCCTCTTTCTTTTTCGTGTACAAAGATAAACTGCGAGACTGCTGCTGATTCAGTCTGCTACGGCTCCTTTTATATAATGGGGGATGCCGGGGCAAGAGGGATCGTCGAGACCTGTGACCTGAGGTTCTCCGTAAATGAAGGGAGTTTTTCGGGCGCGGCATGTGAGATACCCTATACGGTTTCGTCGAGAGGTTTAAAGCCCGGGGCTGTAAAGGAAGGTACTATACGCATTATCTCAAACAGGGGGGAATATGAACTTCCCTATGAGATAAGGGTGAAGGACGAGCTCCCCGTATCTTCAATGGGCCCCATAAGGAATCTTTTTCATTTCACGAATCTTGCAATGAGCTCCTGGGATGAGGCGCTGGAGCTGTTTTACTCACCTTCGTTTAAAAAAATCTTAAACGGTCCGGATGCCGTATATCTTACCGGTGCCAGGGCCTTCAGGGCAGTTTACAAAAATCCGTTAAATATGGAACGCTTCCTTCAGTATGCGAGGAAAAAGACGGAGCCGGAGATGGTTGCTTCCGTCGATGAGATAAAGCTTGAACCGGATGCGGAAAGGGGCAGCTTTTCCCTTGTAAGGGACGGATGGGGATATACTGAGGTGGGGATTACAACAGATGCCCCTTTTATTGAGCTTTCTGTTACGGAGCTTACATCAGACGATTTTAAAGACGGGGAGGCTTTCGTCGATTTTGACATCATAGGTAATGCTCTTCACGGCGGGAAGAATGAAGGAGTGATAAAGGTAATGTGCGGCGGGATAAAGCTCGATATACCCGTCAGTCTCATACTTCCTGCAGGAAAACCTGATATTAAAGAGCAGAAGCTCATGCTTTCAGTCTCAAAAATGTATATCGATTTCCGTATAGGAAGGCTTTCAAGAACTGATTTCTGCAGGGATGCGGCCTTACTTATCTCTCCTTTTTTATCTGCTGACCCGGAAAGGGCTGATTTAAGACTCTTCAGGGCTCATATACTGCTTTTGGAAAGACGTGGTGAAGAGGCGGGACGTATGCTTGAAGCCATAGCAGCCCTGCCCGCTCTGAAAGAAGCACCGGAGCTTATGGCTTACGGCCTTTATTTAAGGTCGTTATATCTTTCGGATCCGATAATCGAAGAAACTCTTTCGGATGAAGTTGACGATGCCTTAAAAAAAGATGATACGAACTGGCGCCTGGCATGGTTTGCCCTTTACATGAGGGATGAATATAAAAATGATCCGGCTGCAAGGCTGGAATTGATAAGAAGGCTTTATGACAGCGGATGCCGCAGTCCTTTTATACTTCTTGAAGCGGTCCATATCTTTTTGGATGATCCAAAGATGATGGATCATGTGCTGGACTTTGAAATTGATGTAATGCGTTTTGCCCTTCGTTTTAAGATAACGGGTTCGGAACTGCGCAGGCGTTTTGCACTGCTTACTCTTGATATACACAGCTATTCGCCCAATATAGAAAGGCTGCTTACCGAATGTATGGAGCTGTCGGGAGATACCGATGTGCTGGAAGCTCTCTGTACACATCTTATGCGGGGGAACTGCATAGACGGAAGGTATTTTAAATGGTATGCCCTGGCGGTTGAAAAAGAGATAAGGCTCACAAGGCTTTATGAATACTATATGTTAAGCATTGACAGGGAATATACGGGTACGCTGCCAAAGGCAATACTCATGTATTTTGCGTACAGGTCAAACCTGGATGCCGGGCGTACGGCCTTTCTTTATGCCAATGTCTTAAGGCACAGAAATGAATATTCATCTTATTCGGATATCGTATCAAGGTACGATGCGCTCATGACTGATTTTGCAAAGGAGCAGTTAGCAGCAAGGAATTATGATGAAAATCTTGCCCTTCTCTATGAGAGACTGCTTGATCCTTATTCAATGGGAGATGAGTATGCAAACGCCTGGGTACAGCTTCTCTTTACGGAAAGGATAGAGTGTCTGGATGATACGGCTGTATCATTGATACTCATCTATGATCACATGGAAGGTGAGGAGGTTTATCCGCTTATAGACGGAAAGACTGTCGCACCGGTCTTTGGAAACAGAGCAAGCTTCTTTACCGAGGACAGGGAAGGCAACAGAAGGGAAGCGGATAAGGTGCTTTTAAGGAAGCGCATAAGCGGAAGACATTTTGATGAAAATGAATATATGAAGGTCGAAACCCCTGAGGCAGGGCCGGCCCTTTTTATCACGGAATCCGATGGAAGTATAAGCGTAAATGCCGATAATGAGAGATTTGTATCCTGGCTTGCATTAAACGGCATGGTAAACGAGGAGTATACGGAAAGCCTCATGGTGAAGCTTGCCGGGTTCTATTTCGATAATGACATGATCGCTCTTCTGGACGAACTCCTGCTTATGTTTGATCAGACAAAGAACTTCGCGGGCAGGGAAGAGATCTTAAAGATCATGATCGCCAGAGGTATGTACGATGAGGCTTTCCTCTGGTTAAAGAACTGCGGAACGGAGGGTGTGGACATAAAGATAATACTGCGTCTTGCGGACAGGATACTTGAACGCGACGGCGCAGACTACGACAGGGAGCTCTATATCCTTTGCAGGGAGATACTTGCCAGGGGAAAATATGATGAAGAAGTGCTTGAATATATGCTGCGCTTCAATGAAGGTTCGATAAAGGATAAAAAAGAACTGTGGAGGGCTGCTGATTCATTTTCGCTCGCTACCGGTGCTCTTGTTGAGGATATTCTAAGGCAGATGCTTTTTACCGGGCAGAACATTAAGGAAAGGGACGATATTTTCGGTGAATATGCGAAGACGGAAACGGATCTGTCTTTAGAGTGTGCGCTGCTTTCTTTTGTATCATATGAAGTGCTGCATAAAGGTACGGCCCCCGATCCTCTTTATTTTGAGAGGATACCTTATGCCGATGAGGCGGGAGGCCCCGTAACCGTTTATATGAAACTTGCGTTCATAAGATACGCGGCCGGTCTTTATCAGAACGGCAGAGACAATAAGCGTATAAAGGAATGTGCTTTCAGATTCATGGACAGTCTGCTCAAACAGGATATTTTCCTTCCGGATTATCTGACCTTCATGGACGAGAAACCGGAGCTTAAGATATATGACGGTTCCTGTTTTGCAACCTATGCGGGAGATATGAACAGCCGCGTCATACTTCACTATGTTGCATTAAACGGTGATGAGGACAGTGAGGATTACAGAAAAGAAGAGATGCGTCATGTCTATGGCGGGCTTTATATCAGGCCGTTCATTCTTTTTAACGGCGAAAAGACAGGCTATTATGTAACGGAGGAAAACGGAAGACAGGAAAAGCTTACCAAGGCGAATGTTCTTGAAGCGCCTGTCATGCCGGTATACAGGGAGAAGGGCCGCTTCGGAATGATAAATGAAATGGCGGGCTGTCTTGATAAAGCTGATGAGAAGGGCTTTTTTGACGCCGCATCGGTATATCTTAAGAATGATGCGGTTTCGGAAAAGCTTTTTGATCCCGAAGCTTTCGGGAGGGAACGTATATGATGACCGGCTTAAAAGATAAGGTACAGCGGCTTACCGGAGAGAGGGTATCCATAGGGATAGACCTTACGGATGAGTATGTACAGATAAGCTATTTTGATAATGAGGGCGGTATCTCAACCCTGCGCGAGGGCGAGTCCCTTCTTATCCCTGCAGTTCTTTCAAAGCGTCTGGGAGAGGATATATGGTTCTGCGGCGCGGATGCGCTTAATGAAGCCGATAATGCCGTTTTAATAGACAGTATACTGTCAAAGGCAAAAAAAGGCGATGAAGTGGAAGCCGATGGTATGGCATATGATCCGGTGGATCTTCTGGCCTTACTCATAAAAAAATGTTTATCAAAGCTTGACGGTGTCTGCCCGCTTGAAAAGGTTGGCACTGTTGCTTTTACGGTGGAAGAACCCGATAATGCGACAGTTTCGGTACTGGATGCAGCAATAGGCATTGTCAGGATAAAAAGAGAACAGGTGGCTATCTTAAGCCATGCGGAGAGCGCATATCATTATATGCTTTCGGAACCGAAGGCTCTGCGCTTTTCGGATGTGGTTATTTTTGACCTTCAGAACAAGGGCTTAAAGACCATCTATCTCAGACAGAATATGCGCACAGTCCCGATAGTCGTTCTTTCCGAGGAACGCATGCATTCCACATTTAAGAAGGATGACAGCCGTTTCAAGGATATCTTTGAAGCCATCGCAGGGGACAATGCGATCTCTGCCATATATCTTTTGGGTGAAGGTTTTAACGGGGAATGGTTTCCCGAAACTTTAAAGGTAATGTGCAGGGGAAGGCGGGCTTTCCTTGGAACCAATCTTTTTTCAAAGGGCGCATGCATAGCGGCTGCGGAAAAATCAGGAGCAAGAGAAGCAGACAGGGAACATGTATTTTTAGGACCGGATAAGATAAGGGCGAATATAGGGCTGAATGTGATAAGGGAAGGGGCCGACAGCTACATGGCTCTTCTTGATGCCGGAAAGAGCTGGTACGAAAGCGCAAAGGAATGCGACATCATGCTTCCGGAGGATCGTACGCTTGAACTTTTAGTTACACCAATAAACGGTAACAGCGCGAGAACGGTAAGGATAGAACTAAAAGACCTGCCCTTAAGGCCGGCAAGGGCATCGAGGGTGCATCTGGAGATACATATGGTATCCGAAGAGCGGGTGAAGCTAAGGATCAGTGATCTTGGATTCGGTGAGCTCTTCAGATCTTCGGGATGTGTGACTGAAGCAGAATTCTCAGTCCTTTAAGGAGCTTTTATGGGAAGAGCATTTGAATGTATAGGCAGACTTGCGGGAACGCCGTATACGATGAAGGATACACATGTAAATATCTATTCCGTGGAGGAGCTCTGCTATCATCTTGTGAACAATGCAGAGCTTACAGGGGATTTAAACGATACGGAAGAGCTGGCGGACTGGCTTGAGCAGGAATGTGCACTTAAGGAACTGGCGGCAATGATAAAGGGGAAGGGAAGGCGCTCGGTTACGCCGGCGCTTGCTGCCGAGACCATCCTTACTTACTGTCATTTCTGTACAGGAGCCGAGCTTGAGAGGACGTTAAAGGTTATAAGGAGTTCGGGAATGGTGGCCGGTCCCGAAAGGACAAAAGCGCTTGCCGATTATTTTCTTGCAGGGAAAAGATATTCCCTTGCTTTTTCCGGATATGAAAGTCTTTACCGGTATGCGGTTGAACGAGGCGACGAAGGACAGACTGCGGAAAATGCTTATTATCTGGGGATCATATGCGCAAGGCTTTTTTATTACAGGGATGCGGCGGAATTCTTTAAGACTTCTTTTGAACTTTCGCATGATAAGGGTGCCTGCTTTGCCTATCTTGCGGCAAAGCGTCTTTCAATGAGCGAGGAGGAATATATAAAATTCATTACTTCCCTCCCTGCGGAATATACAGAGGCTTCAAATGTGGAGGAAGCATTAAAGAATATAAAGAAACAGGATCTTCCGGACAAAGAGCATATGAAGGTTTTTGTGCAGAATCTCAAGGAAGAATACAGAAACTGCATGTCAGGATAAGGATATTTGCCGGATATGGGATTTTTTTCAAGACTTTTCGGAAAAATAAAAAATGCCGGCCGTGAAGAGGAAACATACGGCGACTGGGAAAATACCGAATATGAGGAGCTTGAAGGCTTTGACGATCCGGATGTAAGGAGCGTCTATATCCTTGAGGCTCTTGAACGCATGGAAGAGGCTTCCATAAGGACCGACCGCAATAAAGATGAATACGATGCCGTTACATCTCTTTTGGTGGACATGGAAGAGATCGATTCCATGGATGTGGAAAAACGGCTTAAGGTAACGGAACTGGCGGGCGATATAGAAAGGCTTGAAAAGGCAAGAAGGGATCTGGTATACGAATCCGGCCTGATGGAAGAGGAACGTATAGAAGAGCTGGAACGTATGGGGGATAAGATCCCCGAAGGCATAAGCCGTATGCGTGAGGCGGAGGATTACAGAAAGCTTGTTTTAAGGGATTTAAAACGCCTGGATTCGGAAAGAGCCGCTACCCGTTACAGGGAAAAGGAAGACAGGATAATACTTGAAAATTCAAGGGGGATAGCCCTTATCTGCGTTGCGGCTATGTCTGTCTGCATAGGTATTTTGATATTGCTCAGGTTTAAGTTTGAGATGGATGTCAGATGGGGATACCTTATCATAAGTGCTATGGGAGCCATAACCCTTACCGGGCTCTTTGTCAGGCATATGGATGCCGCAAGGGATTTGAAGCGCTTAAGGAAGCTGGAGAACAGGCTTATAGTGCTGCAGAATACGGTCAAGATACGATATGTAAATAATACAAAGCTCCTTTCGTACATGTACATGAAATATTCCGTTGAAAGCTCGGAAGAACTTGCGCAGGATTGGGAAACCTATAATTCGGAGATAGGCGCGAGAATAAAAGACAGAAAGCTTTCTGCCGAGCTTACGGATGCCTACAGGCTCTTAATGCAGACTCTTGATGCTGCGGGAATAAGGGATACGGATGTATGGACCAGACAGACCGGAGCTCTTTTGGATCCCCGGGAGATGGTGGAAGTAAGGCATTCCCTCATTGCCAGAAGGCAGAAGCTCAGGGAGCAGCTTGAGTACAATAAGGAAGTGGCTGAGAATGAGGGAAAACGCATAAAAGAAATGGCTGCTGCTTTCCCCGAATATTCCGATGAGATCGCGGAAATGGTGAAACGTTACAGAGGACATAATGAGCACTGATACAGAAGATCAGAAAAAAGAAAATACTATTGTTATAGATAACGGCCGCATAGAGGATATAGAAGAATTCAGGGCGCCTGAGGCACTTTATGCCGATCTGTTAAAGCGCCTTGAGGCTTACGGAAGGCCTGTGGATACCACCCTTATAGAAAAGGCCTATAAGACGGCCAGTGCTTTTCACAGGGGGCAGGAGAGAAAATCCGGTGAGCCTTATCTGATCCATCCTTTGTGTGTGGCTATAATACTGGCTGATCTTGAAATGGATGAAGAGACTATCGCTGCGGGCATTCTTCATGATGTGGTGGAAGATACCGTTATGACGATAGATGAGCTTACCGTGGAATTCGGAAGAGAGGTGGCTTTCCTTGTGGACGGTGTCACGAAGCTCTCCAAGATACAATATTCTACCGACAAGCTGGATCTCCAGGCGGAGAATCTCCGCAAGATGTTCCTTGCAATGGCTCATGATATGCGTGTCATAATGATAAAGCTTTCCGACAGGCTCCATAATATGCGGACACTCTCATATCACAGCAGGGAAAAGCAGATTGAGATCGCAAGAGAGACTTTAGATATCTACGCGCCCATAGCCCAGAGACTCGGTATATCCAAGATAAAAGTGGAGCTTGAGGATCTGTGCCTTAAATATCTGGAGCCGGAGGATTATAAGAATCTTTCCGAGATGATCAATTCCAGAAAATATGAGCGTGAACAGGTGGTCCAGTCCATAGTTGATGAAGTCTCCAGACATATGAAGGAGGCCGGGATAAGCGCGAAGATAGACGGCAGGGCAAAGCATTTCTTCAGCATATACAAAAAGATGAAGAATCAGAATAAGACCCTGGATCAGATATACGATCTTTTTGCCGTAAGGATAATCGTTGCGAGCGTTAAAGACTGCTATGCGGCCCTTGGAGTGATACATGAGATGTATAAGCCTATTCCCGGGCGTTTTAAGGACTATATAGCTGTGCCGAAGGCAAATATGTATCAGTCGCTGCATACCACTCTTGCGGGTGCAAACGGTGTCCCTTTTGAGATACAGATCCGTACCTTTGAAATGCACAGAACCGCCGAATACGGTATAGCCGCGCACTGGAAGTATAAGGAAGCCTCAAACGGTCATAAAGTGGGCAATGAGGAAGAAGAAAAACTCAACTGGCTTCAGCAGATCCTTGACTGGCAGCAGGAGCTTCCGGATAACAGAGAGTATATGAAGCTCTTAAAGAGTGATCTGGATCTCTTCTCGGACAGCGTCTACTGTTTTACTCCGGCAGGGGATGTAAAGAATCTTCCTGCAGGCTCCACTCCCGTGGATTTTGCTTACAGCATTCATTCTGCTGTGGGCAACAGGATGATAGGCGCAAGGGTAAACGGAAAACTTGTTACCATAAATTACACCATAAAGAACGGTGATGTCATTGAGATAATCACTTCACAGAGTTCGAGAGGTCCGTCAAGAGACTGGCTTTCCATCGTAAAGAGTCCGCAGGCCAGGTCGAAGATACAGCAGTTTTTTAAAGGTGAGGACAAGGCGGAAAATATCGAGCATGGCAAAGAACTGTTTGCTGCTTACTGCAAGGCAAGGAATATTAATCCGCAGGAACTGACGGAGCCGGCTTTCGTGGAGCTGCTCCTTAAGAAATACAGATTCAGGGACTGGGACAATGTGATGGCCGCAGTAGGCCACGGCGCCCTTAAAGAAGGCCAGGTGGTAAACCGCCTGTTAGAATACAAGACGGATTATGACAGGCTTCATATAAGCGATGAGGATATCTATAACGAGCTGGCTGAAAAGCAGGCAAAGAGTGCACATTCCGGAAAGAAGCACCCTGCATCCGGAGACAGGGGGATAACGATAAACGGCATAGATGGTGTTTCCGTCAGATTTCCCAAATGCTGCTCGCCGCTTCCCGGTGATGATATCATCGGCTATGTGACAAGGGGAAGAGGTGTCACCGTACATCGGCGTGACTGCGTGAACATAAGCACCATACCCGAGGATGAAAAGGACAGGTTAGTGGAAGCCTCATGGCAGGATACCGATATAAGCACCGGCGAAAGAGCGTATACGGCGGAAGTTACGGTATATGCAACAACACGTCCGGGACTTCTTGCGGATATATCGAAATGCATATCGGATTCCGGAATGGAAATACGCAGCCTTAATACAAGGACAAGCCGTCACGGCACGGTGACGATGAACCTTAATTTTGATGTTAAGGGAAGAGCTGAGGCTAATATCATGATAGGCAAATTAAAGAACATTGATAATGTTCTTGATGTAAAGAGAAACACGGGAAAGTCTGCATTATGAAAAAACTTTGTGTCGGACATATCATGGCAGGGCCTGTGGGCACCAATTGCTATTATATATTCAGGGAAGGCGCGGATCACTGCATCTTTATAGATCCCGCGGATAACGGAAGATATCTTTTTGAAGAGGTTAAGGCAAGGGGGCTTGAGATAAGCGCCATACTCCTTACGCATGCCCATTTTGATCATATTTCCGGAGGTGATGAATTAAAGGCACTTTCCGGAGCAAAGATATACTGCCCTGAGGATGATAAGGAAATGGCGGCTTCTCCCGAAGCCAATGCATCCTTAATGTTTACGGGTATGCCTTCGGTTGTAAGACCGGATGTCTATGTGAAGGACGGCGATGTGCTAAACTTTGGCGAAAACGGTCTTTCTCTTTCCTGCAGCGTGATAGCAACACCGGGACATACGCCCGGAAGTGTCTGTTATTATTTCAAAGAAGATAAGCTGCTTATATCGGGAGATACTTTGTTTGAAGGATCTGTCGGGCGCACGGATCTGCCGGGGGGCAGCGGTGCGGCCCTTTCAAGAAGTATAAGGGAGAAGCTCTCGCCGCTTCCTGATGATACCTCAGTGCTTCCGGGACACGGCGGATTTACTACTATAGGTGATGAAAGGCTCGGTAATCCTTTTTTTGTATGATAAGACTGCTCATTGAAAAAGAAATATATGAATATGATCTGTACGCCTATGCATCGTCTTTCTTCCCTGAAAAAGAGCTTAAGCCGGTCATAGGAGAAGATATTGCGGCTGTAAATGACAGTATCGTTTACAGGGAAGATGATGCCTCGATCTTTCTTGGATTTTACGGAGGAGAGGAGCTTTTATCCGATGCTTCCTTTGAGAAAAAAAAGGAGGAAGAAGACGCGGAAGAACTTAAATTTGTCCGCAGGCTTTTTATATATGAATGCTTTGCGGATTATACAAAAAAGAAGCTTCCCTGGGGTGCGCTTACGGGAGTGAGACCCGCAAAGCTTGTAACGAAGCTTCTTGATGAAGATACTGCTCCGGAACTGATACCGGGGATCTTAAACGAAAAGTACTGTGTTTCTCAGGAAAAGTCAGAGCTTGCCCTTAGCATAGCCCGGACCGAAAAAGAGATACTTATGCCTTTTAAGGACAGGAATGTATGCAGCATTTATATAGGCATACCCTTTTGTCCTTCAACCTGTCTTTACTGTTCTTTTACATCATATCCAGTAAAGGCTTTTGAAAACAGGCTGGATGCGTATCTGGAGGCTCTCGCCAAAGAGCTTAAGGCACTGCCGGAATTTTTAAACGGCAGTACGCCCTGCACGGTATACGTGGGCGGAGGAACACCTACGGCGCTTGATGTGGGACGGCTTTCGATCCTTTTAGATAATATACGGGATGCTGTGGACATAAACGGACTTTCGGAATTTACTGTGGAAGCAGGAAGGCCCGATTCCCTGGATCTTAAGAAGCTTTCGGTTCTTAAAGAAGCAGGGGTGGGCAGGATATCGGTCAATCCACAGACATTTAAAGAGGAAACCCTTAAGCTTATCGGAAGGCGGCATTCTGCGGCTGATGTGGAAAGGGCCTTCTATGAAGCAAGAGAAGCAGGCTTTGATAATATAAATATGGACATGATACTGGGCCTTCCCGGAGAGAGTGTTTACGATATCCAAAAAAGCTTTGAGGAAGTGAAACGATATGCCCCGGATTCACTTACTGCGCACGCGCTTTCAATAAAGAGGGCTTCAAGGATGAAGAAATGGGTGGCAGAGCATGGCGCCGTAAGCGGTATAGATGCGTATGCAGCAATGGAGGCGGCATATGAGGCGGCAGAGTTTCTTTCGATGAAGCCTTATTATATCTACAGACAGAAGACACAGGCGGGGGCGCTTGAAAATACAGGCTTTGCGAAAGAAGGTAAATACGGCTTTTACAATATCTTCACGATGGAAGAGAGCCAGAGTATCATTGCTCTCGGAGCCGGAACGGTATCAAAGAGAGTATATAAAGACGGCAGCGGAAGGATAGAGAGGTGCGATACGCATAAAGATGTGGATCTGTATATAAGGGATATTGATGCCATGATCGACAGAAAGCGCCTGCTCTTTGAAGAGTGATGGAAAGAGCATATATTGCTATCGCAAAAATAAAGGATACAGGTGTGGATCATACCCGGTACCTTGATATATGCAGGCAGGAGGAGCTTAAGGGTATATCGAATCCTTATGTGTGTAAACAGAAAGCCTGCGCAGGTTTCCTCCTTAGGTATCTCTATGAAAAATACAAAAACGGGGAGCCGTATGATGATAATGAGCATGTATCCATGGAGGCGGCTCTGTCATATATAAGGGCTCATGCTGCAGGCAGTTTTGTTGTTGAAAAAACTGCGGAAGGGATGCCTTATATCCCGGGGGAAGGTAAACTACATATTTCGATCTCCCATACGGAAGGCTATGTGATGGCCGGCCTGGCGGAAAAAAGGATAGGTGTGGATATACAGGCGCACAGGCAGATGAGGGCGGATATCGCCGGACGTTTTTTTCCTGAAAAAGAGGCTCAATATCTGACCGGGCAGAATGATGGGGAACATCGTATACGGGAGTTTTTCAGATTGTGGTGCCTTCATGAAGCGTATGTAAAATATACCGGTGAAGGCTTTAAACAGGGATTTAAGGATAAGATCTTTTTAGATACGGAATGCTTTGGGGATATGGCGGTGAAGTGTTTTGACCTGGGAAGGGATCTAAGCGCCGCAGCCCTTATCGAAAAATAAATCATTACTGTATGAAAGGCATATGTGATGCAAAAGAATGATGTACTCTATATTATAATACCTGCATATAACGAGACGGAAAATATAAGAAGTGTCGTTAAGGAATGGTATGAAGTGATAAGATCCCATGACGGGGGAGGGAAGAGCCGGCTTGTGGTCATTGATGACGGAAGTAAGGATGATACCTATGCCGTGATAAAACAGCTTGCAGCGGTAAGGCCTCTCATGGTCCCTCTTACCAAAAAGAATACCGGACATGGAGGTACCATACTTTACGGTTACAGATATGCCATTGAGAATGATGCAGATTATATATTCCAGACGGATTCAGACGGTCAGACAAGCGCTGCTGAATTTGAACCCTTCTGGAAAAAACGCAAAGGATATGATATGGTCATAGGCTGGAGGCGCTCAAGAGAAGACGGCATGTCCAGGGTATTAGTGACAAACACCTTAAGGCTTGTTTTAAGGGTGATCTTCGGCATATGGATAAGGGATGCAAACACTCCTTACCGGCTTATGAAAAGGACTGTTCTTGAAAAATATATCGATATGATCCCGAAGGATTATTTTCTTACGAATGTGCTCATATCGGTGATCTTTAACAAAAGGAAATGCAGGGTGCTTTACAGACCGATAAGTTTTAAGAACCGTCAGGGCGGAGTAAATTCCATAAATCTCAAAAAGATTACGGGAATAGGTTTACAGGCACTTAAGGATTTTTATAATATAAATAAAATGCTGTGAGGAACGGTGTGTTATGAACATAGATAATATGATGACGCGTGTAAAGGTAAATAATGAGATCGATCTCTGCGAGGTGAGAGGCGGCAAGAAAAGGAATGTGGGAGCGGTCCGCCATAAGATAGAGGCGGCACTGCAATACGCGCGCATCTCTTATTTCCTGCGCTGGCAGGAGCCGGGCTTTTTTGCAAGGATATTTGCAGGAGAGCGTACAAAGCTCATTTTCTGCATTAATTCCGCACAGCTTGAAGATGCAATGAAGGTGCTTGAAGGTCTTGATATATCCGCAGATGATGTAAAGCTCCTTGGCGGAAAATCAAAAAATAAATATGTATATGCGGAATAGGAATTCTGCCGGTAAGGGTGTATAATGTTGCCGTTATTTTTAAGTTATAGGAGGAGATAAAGATGGCATGTTTTCTTGTACCTGCAACTGAGGCGATCGTAGCCGGTGCAGTAAAAAAAGTGGCAAAGAGCAAGGGAAAGGTTTCTTTTGCAGAGAAGCTCGGATGGCTTACAAAATTATCGGCCGGCGGATCTGTTCTTCTCGCGTATGAGCATTTATGGCACGGTGAGGTAGTTCCTTTTCCTCCCTTCCTTACTGCAATGGAAAATGCAGAGGATGCTGCGGAGATGTTTCATGAGATGGGGACGGTAGGTGTTACCATGGCTGTCATAATAAGTCTTGTATGGGTCGGTATGCTGCTTGTTTCAAACGCCCTTGAAAAGAAAGGTGTTGAAGATGTAAAGGGGGTAAAGTCATGACACTGCTACTTACTGTTTTTGCGGCTGTAGCAAGTACCCTTGTATGGTATATGAGTCCTAAGGCAAGAGAGATAAAGATCAGCATATTAAACTGGATGTTCTGGGGTGCTTCTCTTATGTGGATGGGTGATGCTATATTCGGATACATGGAGGACGGAGCGGATTATTTTGTTCCTTCGGGTGCGGATATGTTAAATGATCTCTTTCTCGGGATATCAGTCATAGCCCTTGCCATGGTGATATGGGTCGTTTACATACTTATCTCTGATCCCAAGGGTGTTGTAAGGAAAAGCATATTAAAGAAAAACTGATATCTGAAGTTTTTAAAAAATATCCTTGACAGCTGTATTATTCTTTGCTATGATAAACACTCGGTGGCGCGAGTCATCAGTTGCTGCTGTGGCTCAGTCGGTAGAGCGTCGCATTGGTAATGCGGAGGTCGGCGGTTCGATTCCGCTCGGCAGCTGTAGCACGTGCGTTATGCGGCGTGCAAAAAGGATATATCGGGGTGTGGCTCAGTTTGGCTAGAGCGCCGTGTTAGGGACGCGGAGGCCGCAAGTTCGAATCTTGTCACTCCGACTGAAGAGAGACCTGAAAGGGTCTCTTTTTTCACCCTGTTTTTTTAAAAAAATATCGTTCAAAAATATTGCATAAAAACAAAAGCAATATATAATAGTACAAAAGGGCTGGGGTGAAAAGCTATGAATGAGGTTGCCATTAAAGAAAAATCAGCGGAGATAGCCTCCACGATACTGCACAGCAGTGATACAAAGACCATAGGCGTATCGGATGTCTATGATATCTGGGCAGTGTATGAAGAAAATGATATAACGGTGAAGCTTATAAAAAAAGCAAACAATTCGGTTGAAAAGACACGCACCGTAAACCGTTATGAGGCCGAGCATCTGAGGGCGGTAATAGTCGATTACCTCCAGATATGTGAAAAGAGCAAAAAGAAATTTTTCGGCCTGTTTTAAAATAAATTTTTAACGAGGATTTTATGGCGAGAAGCATGACAGGTTTCGGCAGGGCCGAGACTGAGAAAGACGGAAGAAGGATTTCTGTAGAGATAAGGGCAGTAAATCACAGATATCTCGATCTGAACATAAGGCTGCCGCGTACGCTTGCTCCTTTTGAAGGGAAGTTGCGTTCCCTTTTAAAGGAATATATGGAAAGAGGAAAGACGGATGTATATGTCAGTTTTGAAGATCTTTCCGAAAAAGGTGTGAATGTTACTTACAACAAGGCCCTCGCAGGGAAATATCTCTCCTACATGAAGGAGATGTCGAAGGATTTTTCTCTGGAGGAGGATATAAGGGTATCGACACTGGCACGTTTCCCGGATGTGCTTGTTGCTTCACAGGATGAAGAAGATGAGGACATGCTCTGGAGCATGCTTGAGGAGACGGCGCGCTTAGCTTCGGCAAATTTTGTTGAATGCAGGGAAAAGGAAGGCGCAAATCTCAAAGCCGATCTGGATGCGAAGCTTGATGACATGCTTGAAAAAGTTGAAGTCATAGAAAAGCGTTCACCGGAGATCCTTAAGGCATATGAGGAAAGGCTCAGGGCAAAGATCGAAGAATTATTAAAGGACAGCAGTGCATTAGCCGATGAAGGACGTATTATCACCGAAGTGGGGATATATGCGGATAAGATATGCACGGATGAAGAAGTGGTCCGCTTAAAGAGCCATATAAGGGCTGTAAAGGCAGAGCTTGATAAGAAGGAAGCGGTAGGGCGGAAGCTTGATTTCCTGGCTCAGGAAAT
>JAFYBJ010000049.1 GCA_017540265.1 Lachnospiraceae bacterium | reverse complement strand
TCGGCAGACGAGGCGGAGATATTATCCGGATTACTTAATGGTTCGGTGACAACTGATGAGGAAAGCGCTATTGCAAGCAAGAGGATCACGCTGGGATCATTCTTGTTAATGAATGGATATGAAGAAGTATTTTCCAATGAGGAGTTCGTGGTTTACTACTAGCTAAAACCAATTTTGATTTCGCCCGGAACCCATTTGTGCAAATTATGTAAATTTACATAAATAATGGTATAATATAAGTTGTTTTGTGTTTTTTACTCTTTGTGCCTGCACGAAGAGACTTTTGAATTTGAAAAGAGGCTAATATGATCAATTTCAACGTACCGCCGCATACGGGAAAAGAGCTTGAGTATATCAAGGAATGTGTGGAAGCGCAGAAGATATGCGGTGACGGAAAATACACAAAGGAATGCAATAAGTGGTTTGAGGAAAGGACGGGGGCGAAGAAATGTCTTCTTACTACCTCATGTACCCATGCTACCGAGATGGCAGCCCTTCTTTCCGGAGTCGGTGAGGGGGATGAGGTGATAATGCCATCGTATACCTTTGTATCCACTGCAGATGCATTTGTACTTCGTGGAGCAGTGCCGGTCTTTGTGGATATAAGGCCTGATACCATGAACATTGATGAAAAGAAGATCGAAGCTGCTATCACGCCTAAGACACGTGCGATAGTTCCGGTACACTATGCCGGAGTGGCCTGCGAGATGGATACCATAATGGACATAGCAGCCAGACATAACCTTCTTGTTATAGAGGATGCCGCACAGGGTGTTATGTCTACATACAAGGGTAAAGCACTGGGTACCATAGGTGACATGGGATGCTATAGTTTCCATGAGACCAAGAACTACAGCATGGGTGAAGGCGGTGCACTTCTTCTCAGGGATGAAAGATTTATCGAGGATGCGGAGATAATCCGTGAAAAAGGAACTGACAGGAGTAAGTTCTTCAGAGGCCAGGTGGATAAATATACCTGGGTTAATTTCGGCTCGTCCTATCTGCCGAGTGATATGAATGCCGCATATCTCTATGCCCAGCTTGAGATGGCGGATGAGATAAATGATTACAGAAAGAATATCTGGAATACATATTATGAAGGTCTTAAGCCGCTGGCAGATAAGGAGCTTATAGAGCTTCCGGTGGTTCCTGCAGAGTGCGAGCATAATGCCCATATGTTTTATATAAAGCTTAAAGATATAGAAGAGCGCGGAAAACTTATTGCTTTTCTTAAGGAAAAGGAGATCCTTTCGGTCTTCCATTATATTCCGCTTCACAGTGCACCTGCGGGTAAGCGTTTCGGAAGATTTTCCGGTGAGGATGAATATACAACCAAAGAGAGTGAGAGGCTTTTAAGACTGCCTCTGTACTATGGGCTTACAGAAGAACAAAATGCTTATATCATAAGTATGATAAAAGAATTCTTTATGGGAGAATAGGCATAACTGATGGCGGCAAACAACGAGGAAAGAAAAAAAACTATCATAGCGGCGGTTGCGACTATCGTTGTTTTTGCTATAACTATTGTCTGCTTTGGTGTAAGGCTTTCGCTGAATGATGATGTGATGATAGGGGATGTTCTGAGCGGACGTTATTCCGGAGAACCTTCGGTCATGACAGTGTATATGCGTGTTCCTTTAGGGGTGATACTTGCTTTTTTTTACCGTATCATCCCGACTGTTCCCTGGTTCATGGTCTTTCAGTGTGCCTGTTTTATCGGCGGGTTTTACCTGGTTTTAAGAAGGGCGCTGGCACTTTGTGATTATAATAAGAAAAATGTTGGCCTGCTGATAACCACATTAGTTTTGATTTTTT
>JAFYBJ010000048.1 GCA_017540265.1 Lachnospiraceae bacterium | reverse complement strand
TGATCTCAGGAACAGAGTACCACTTCGTAAACCTTGTTTTCAAGGCATTTGTAAAACTAAATGCTACCCTTGTAATAGAAACTTCCGATTTGGGCTGTTTTTGCAAAACTTAATTCTGTTTTCAAGGTGCGATTTTTGGAGTTATTCTTGCAAAAATCGGCTCACAAGAAGTTACTCTTACAAACAGGAAGTAAAAATCCCTATTCAGCAGATTCTTGAAGGTGTGGTGGCAAGAGTTTAAGATTTAATAAAATGCGTGATTGCGACATAAAGTGCCTCATAAAATGCGAGAATATGCTTGAAAGTGCCTCATGTTTTGTGATAACATTTGTTTGGAGGTAGATGAATGTATTACAGAAGAAAGATTGATGAATACTTAAATGGCTGGAAAGCAGATCCGGAGCATAAGCCTCTTATAGTAAAAGGTGCGAGACAAATCGGTAAGACAGAATCCATTATGCATTTTGCTGGGGAGAACTATGAAAATGTTGTGTATATCAATTTTGCTCTTGAAAAGAAATACATGCAGATACTTGCAGATGGTTATGATGTAGAAAGTGTTCTTAAGAATATTTCTTTGGCAAATCCGGCTTTTAAGTTTATTCCTGATGAAACTATACTTATTTTTGATGAAATACAAGAGAATCCGGATTTGGCTACGACTCTTAAGTCTTTTAAGATAGATGGAAAATATGATGTTATCTGTAGTGGCTCAATGCTTGGGATTAATTATAAAAAGATTCACAGTAATAGTGTTGGAGCAAAGACCGATTATGAAATGTATTCGATGGACTTCGAAGAGTTTCTTTGGGCAAAAGGGTATAGTCAGGAACAGATAAATTCTATCTTAATTCACATGATTGATAATAAGCCTTTTAATGAAAATGAACTGTCGATTTTTAAGAGCTTATTCTTAGATTATTGCGTGTTAGGAGGAATGCCGGCCGTAGTTAAAACTTATATAGAGACAGGCCTTTTTTCCGGTACATTGGATGCACAGAAACAGATTAGGCTTGATTACGAAGAAGATGTAAGAAAATATGCAGAAAGCCTCGACCAGACAAAAATAATTAGTGTGTACAGAAGTATTCCTGCGCAGCTTGCAAAAGAGAATAAGAAGTTCCAGTTTAATAAAATTGAAAAGAATGCAAGATCCAGGGAATACACCGGATGTATTGAATGGCTTATTGATGCAGGTGTTATAACGGAGTGTCAGTGCTTGCGGTTTCCTGAGTTACCGCTTAAAGGTAATGTGGAGGAGAGTAAGTATAAACTGTATTATCCGGACACTGGTCTGCTTGTTTCTGCGTTAGATGAGGAAGCACAGGAAGATTTAAGGGTTAACAAGAATCTCGGAGTGTATAAAGGTGCTCTTTATGAGAACTTCGTTGCCGAGGCTTTTGTGAAGCAGGGGCTTGGGCTTTTCTATTATAAGAAGGAGAATTCTACTCTTGAAGAAGACTTCTTCGTAAGAACGCAAAATGATTTGATTCCTGTTGAAGTCAAGTCTAACAGTAATCAATCAAGATCGTTGTCTGCATTGATCAAGAATAAGAACTATGGTGATATCTCATTTGGAATAAAGCTTGGCGATTTTAATGTAGGACATGCAAATGATATTTTTACATTCCCATATTTTTGCACGTTTAAGATAAAAGAATATTTGAAGAAAAAAGAATGACAACAAATTTAATATGGTGGAGATATTCCATAGATTATGGTAATATATTTTAGATTTTGAGTGGTTTACGCCGGTTATGTCCTGTTTTATTCCGGAAAAAGCTTGAAAGATCAGGCTTTTTAATTCCGTATAATTCCATGGATAAAAACTGAAACTGGTACCCTAATTGGTACCCTAAACAATCATCAGAAGCTTAAACCCTTATAAATAAAGGAAAATTTAAGGAGAATAGGGAAAAATGAAATTAGGAATCGTGGGATTGCCCAATGTCGGCAAGTCAACATTATTTAACTGTCTTACAAAGGCGGGGGCTTTGGCGGCAAACTACCCTTTTGCAACCATAGAACCGAATATCGGCGTGGTTCCGGTGCCGGATGAGAGGATAGAGAAATTAGGTGAACTGTATCACACAAAGAAGGTCACTCCTGCGGTAATTGAATTTGTTGATATAGCCGGTCTTGTAAAAGGCGCGTCAAAGGGCGAAGGCCTTGGAAACCAGTTCCTTGCGAATATCCGCGAGGTGGATGCCATAGTGCATGTGGTGCGCTGCTTTGAGGATACAAACATAGTTCATGTTGATGGCAGCATTGATCCTGCAAGGGATATAGAGACCATAAATATGGAACTTCTGCTTTCCGATATGGAAATAATAGAGCGCAGGGCCGCAAAGGTTATAAAGAGTGCAAAGATCGGAGATAAGGCTGCAAAGCAGGAGGCGGAACTCATAACCAGGCTTCAGGCTCATATGGATGAGGGAAAGCTTGCGAAGAGTTTTGAATGCTTAAATGAAGAAGAGGAAATTATCTTTAAGTCCTATAATCTGCTGACAGCAAAGCCTGTGATATATGCGGCCAATGTTGCGGACGGTGATCTTGCGGATGACGGTGCCGGCAATGCAAATGTGCAGGCAGTACGTAAGATAGCGGCTGAAGAAGGCAGCGAAGTATTTGTGATATGCGCACAGATAGAAGAAGAGATAGCAGAGCTTGATGAGCAGGAGAAGAAGGAATTCCTTGACGGGCTGGGACTTAAAGAGGCCGGCCTCGACAGACTGATAAAGGCCAGCTACAAGCTTTTGGGTCTTATAAGCTTCCTTACGGCAGGTGAGGATGAATGCCGTGCCTGGACGATAAAGGAAGGTACAAAGGCACCCCAGGCTGCCGGAAAGATCCATACGGATTTCGAGAGAGGCTTTATCCGCGCCGAGGTTGTAAAATATGAGGATCTGATATCCCTGGGCTCGATAGCTGCAGCGAAGGAAAAAGGTGTTGCCGGTCTTGAGGGCAAGGATTATGTTGTAAAGGACGGAGATGTCATCCTTTTCAGGTTTAATGTATAAGGAGAGCACATATGCCTGACTGGATGGACGAGACTGCCATTGCTTTTCCGAATCTTGGCATTTATTTGGAAAATGTGCCGAAGAGCTTCAGTATATTTGGCTTTGAGATCGCTCTTTACGGCGTTATCATAGCGGTGGGAGTGGTGCTTGCCTTTGCGGTTATCACAAGAGCGGCTAAGAAGGACGGGATAGATCCTGATGATTTTTATGATATGGGCATATGGGTGCTCGTATTCGGAATATTGGGGGCGAGAGCCTATTATGTGATCTTCTCCTGGGATTATTATAAAAACGACCTTTTAAGTATCCTTAATATAAGACAGGGTGGTCTTGCCATATATGGCGGCATCATAGCCGGTATCCTTACTGTGATCATCTGGTGCAGGGTTAAAAAGAAGGATATGCCTGCCATGCTGGATCTTACCTTTATAGGGGTGCTTGTAGGGCAGATAGTAGGCCGTTTCGGCAATTTTACAAACAGGGAAGTCTTCGGCGGATATACGGACAATCTCTTTGCCATGAGACTTCCTGTGGATGCTGTAAGAAGACGTGATATAAGTGAGGAGCTCGCATCTCACATTCTTGAGGGCACGAATTATATACAGGTTCATCCCACTTTCCTTTATGAAAGTACGCTAAACCTCATACTTCTTATACTTCTCTATAATCTCAGAAAGTACAGGAAGTTTAAAGGAGAGCTTTCGCTGTGGTATCTGGGCGGATACGGTATAATAAGATTCTTTGTGGAAGGGATAAGGACAGACCGTTTAAAGATCCCCGGAACATCGCTTGCTGTATCGGCATGTCTGGGTATAGGGCTCTTTACAGCAGCTCTGGCAGCGGAGGCAGTGATAAGATGGAAGCTTAAGTACAAAAAAAATACAATGTAAAAAGGAAAGCTTTTCACAAGATATTGTTAACGGATTTCTGCTGGCACTAGATATTGTTAAACATTGCTAAAGAATAAGGCTCAGGCCTTATTTTTTTGTGCAAATTAAAAAATTCTGCTTGTAAAAAGGCAAAAGGGTGGTTAAAATAAGTTTTGTGGTGACAGGTGGGGAAATTACCCACTGTGTGGTGAAAAAGGGTGAAATAATTTGTACAAGGGTGATTACAGCCATAGCATAGACGAAAAGGGCAGGATCATAATCCCGCAGAAGTTCAGGGAAGAACTGGGGGAAGGTTTTGTGATCACCAAAGGCATGGATGAGTGTCTGTGGATACTTGATGCAAAGGCCTGGAATAAGCTTGAGTACGGGCTCCGCAGCATGTCTGTTCTTGATAAAAAGACCCGCCGTTTCCAGATGCATTTTTCCGCATCGGCTGTTGACGGGGAGACGGATAAGCAGGGCAGGATATTACTGCCGGCAAGCCTGAGAAAATATGCATCCCTGTCAAAGGATGTGGTCTTTTGCGGGATGATAAACAGGATAGAGATCTGGGATAAAGAAAAATACGAGGAGCAGGGAGATGCTCCGGAAGATCTGGAATCGCTTGCTGAAGAAATGAATGAAGGCATTGATATTTCGTTTTAAGCGCTATGGAATTTAAGCATATACCCGTACTTTTTAATGAGGTGATGGAAGGTCTGCAGGTAAAGCCGGATGGCATATATGTCGACGGCACAACAGGCGGCGGCGGTCATTCGGAAGGGATAGCAAAGCAGTTATCCGATACAGGAAGGCTCTTTTGCTTCGATCAGGATGCGGATGCGCTTAAGGCTTCCGGAGAAAGGCTTTCGGTTTTTGGCAGTAAGGTTACTCTGATCAGAGGCAATTATGAAAATGCCGTGGCGGTACTTAAAGAACGCGGGATAGAAGGCGCAGACGGCATACTTCTCGACATAGGGGTGAGTTCCTATCAGCTGGATAATCCTGAGAGAGGTTTTTCATATAATGATGATGCGCCTCTCGATATGAGAATGGATCGTGACGGGAACCTGAGTGCATATACCGTTGTAAATGAATACAGCAGGGAAGAATTAACAAGGATATTCAAAGAATACGGCGAAGAGAGATTCGCATCGAAGATAGCGGAGAATATCTTAAAGAAAAGAGCTTCGGGTCCGGTAAAGAGTACCTTTGAGTTAAATGAGATAATAAGGGCTTCGATCCCGGCTAAGATGCAGGCTTTGGGAGGTCATCCTTCAAAGCGTGTTTTCCAGGCCATAAGGATAGAGTGCAACAGAGAGCTGGAAGTGCTTGAAAACTCCATAGAGGGTTTTATAGATTTCTTAAAACCCGGCGGAAGGCTTTTGATAATAAGCTTTCAGTCGCTGGAAGACAGGATAGTAAAGAATGCCTTCAGGGCAGCTGAATCGCCCTGCATCTGTCCTCCGGGATTTCCTGTATGTGTATGCGGGAAAGTATCGAAGGGAAAGGTCATAACAAGGCATCCCGTAACGGCCGGCGAAGAAGAACTGAAGATGAATAAAAGGGCGAAGCCCGCAAAATTAAGAATATTTGAAAAAACGGATAACGATCCGGTATAACAGGGGGAACAATGGAAGGATACGTTTACGGAAGTGCTGCACGGAAGCGGAAAGAAGAGATACATCCTATATGGGAAAACAGGCGCAAAGAGAGAAGGCGCTTAAGGCTTAATGCATTTACATGGCTGCTTGCTCTGTCCATGGCCGGCGTACTTATGGGAGGATTCGTGTACTCCATCGATCTGATGGCGGATACGGCAGTACTCAGAGAAGAATATTTTGCACTGCAGACAGAATATAAGAATTTAAAAGACAGGAATGACAATGCAGAAGAGGCGATCGAGAACAGTGTAAACATGGAAGAGATACGCCGCCTTGCTATTGAGGAGTTTGGAATGAAACTTCCCGGCGAAGGACAGGTTGCCGGATACACGTCCGATGTAAACGATTATGTGGAGCAGTATGCAGATATCAGGTGATATCGGGTCAGTGATATGAAAATATAAAAGAATATGGCTGAAAGAAGAAAAGGAGAGGAGCATTTCCTCTTAAATCTGAAAAAACTGGCGGGTTCGCATCGTGTGGATCCGGGAAAATTCTCTAAAAGGGTAAACGGAAGGGCAGGCTTTTTGGTTACAGTGTTCGCTGTCCTTTTTATTATTCTTATTGTCAAAGTCGGCTCGATAATGATCGAAAAGGGCGATGATTATAAGATGCAGGTTCTTTCTCAGCAGCAGTATTCTTCCACTGAAATACCATATAAAAGAGGTGCCATACTTGACAGGAACGGCGCTGTGCTCGCCCAGTCGGAAAAGGTATATAAACTGATACTTGATTCAAAGCTTGTTCTTGAAGGCGAAAAAAAGAACGGCAATATGGATGCTACGATCACCGAGATAGCTGATAAATTTGATCTTGATAAAAAATATCTCAGGGATTATATAAATGAAAATCCCACCGATCAGTATAAGGTGATAAAGCGTGAGGTGAGCTATAACGAAAAGATATCCTATGAGGAAGGAATAAAAAATAAGAATAAGGAACTGCGCAGATCGGCATCTGAAAATGAAGGCGGGCTTGATAAGAAGAGTCTTATAAATGATTCTGCGGTATCTTTTGAAAGTTACTATAAAAGAGTTTATCCTGCAGGAGCTCTTGCGGGAGATGTTCTCGGATATGTGAGTGATTCAAAGGGGCGTTACGGCCTTGAAGGTTTTTATGATGATGAGCTGACCGGCAGGAACGGAAGGGAATACGGTTATCTCACGGATGATAATGCTCTTGAAAGAACAGTGATATCCGCGGTGGACGGATACAATCTGGTGACTTCGATAGATTCTTACATACAGAAAGTGTGTGAGGATAAGATAAGAAAATACAACGAGGAGCACGCAAATGAATTCAGAGAAGGGGAGCCGGGTTCTGAAAATACCGGTGTGATCATTGAGAATGTTAATACGGGTGAGATCATAGCCATGGCAAGTTATCCATACTATGATCCGAATAATCCCAAGGATCTTTCCATGTACGATGATGCCACCGTAAGCTCGATGAGGGCAGCAGCTGCGGAAGAATATTCGCTCTCGGAAAATGAGGCAATAGATGATGCGGTATCCGCTGAACTCTGGAAGAATTTCTGTACCCAGCAGTCTTATGAGCCGGGAAGCGTAGGTAAGACCTTTACCCTGGCTGCAGGCCTTGATACGGGGGCTGTACATGACAGTGACATATACGAATGCGGAGGTCATCTTACCTTCGGTGAAGGAGCTCGTGCCGTAACGATCCACTGCCACAACAGATACGGCGACGGTACTCTTACCGTGAAGCAGGCGCTTGAAAAATCCTGCAACGTGGCTCTTATGAAAATGGGCCAGAAGATAGGTAAAGAGGACTTTCTGAAATACAGCAGGAATTTCGGCTTCGGTTTAAAGACGAATATAGATCTTGAGGGTGAGATGGTCACGAGCTCGCTTGTCTTTAACGAAAGGACGATGGGAACAACAGAGCTTATGACATCAACCTTCGGTCAGGGTTATAACGTGACCATGATAGAGACAGTCAATGCTTTTTCGAGTATTGTAAACGGCGGGACTCTTTATAAACCGCACGTGGTGAGCCGTCTTGAGGATCAGGGTGGTAATGTTGTGAAAACCATAAAGCCGGAAGTGGTGCGCAGGGTCATAAGCGAAGAAGTATCAAAGCAGATGATAGAATACTGTATCGGTGTTGTTGATGAAGGTACAGGTACCAGGGCAAAACCTGCAGGATACCGGATAGGCGGTAAGACAGGTACGGCGGAGTATTCAGGTAAGGGAAAGGTGGACTATACCGTATCCTTTATGGGCTTTGCGCCGGCAGACGATCCGCAGATAGCCATATATGTGGTAATAGACAGGCCAAATACTTCTTCCCAGGAATACGGAACGCGCTATGCCTGTCTGTTATGCAGGGACATACTGAATGAAGTGCTTCCTTATATGCACGTGCCGAAGACGGAGATAATAAGCGATGAGGAAAGAGCCGAGCAGGATATACCCGATACGGCGTCACTCTATCCGTCGGTATCACAGGACTCCGTATCGGAGGATGAGGCGGTATCCGGAAATGCTTCGTTATCGGCTGATGAAGCGGGCCCTCTTATAGAACGGGCCGGAGAATGATCGGGATAATGACCGGAGGAAAGATCATGGATTACAGAGGAAAAAAGATAGCAGTCATAGGTGCCGGAAAAAGCGGTATCGCGGCAGCGGCCCTGCTTGAACATGAAGGCGCATTGCCTTTTGTATATGATGAAGGGGAAAACTTTGATGCGGATGCGGCAGGAGAGAGACTGCGTAAAGCGCTTGTCCCCTACGGCATAAAAGAAAGCGTTACCGTGTTTACAGGGGGGCTCCCTTCCGATGAAGAGATAAGCTCTTTTGAGATCGTGGTTTTCAGCCCGGGAGTTCCGCTTGATACGCCTTTTGCGGAAAAGCTTAAAGCTAAGGGTGTAAAGATAAGCGGGGAGATAGAGCTTGCCTATACCTGTGCAAAGGGAAGGCTTATAGCTATTACCGGAACAAACGGAAAGACAACGACCACAGCTCTTACGGGAAAGATATGCGCGGATCATTTCGGAAAGTCATTTGTCGTAGGAAATATAGGTGATCCCTATACCGATGCCGCCGCATTTACAAAAGACGGGGATGTGACTGTCGCAGAGATATCAAGCTTTCAGCTTGAGAGCACGGATCTTTTTCATCCGCAGGTGTGCGCCATACTTAATATAACCCCGGATCATTTAAACAGACATCATACAATGGAAAATTATATTGCCTGCAAGGAAAGGATAACGGAACGCCAGAGTGCGGAGGATGTATGCGTTCTTAATTATGACGATCCGTATACAAAGGAATTCGGAAGCAGATGTAAAAGTTCCGTCATATTCTTTTCCGGGACGGAAAAGCTTAAGGACGGGTATTTTCTTGACGGTGATATGATATGCAGGGCTTATAACGGGGAAGTTAAGTCCCTTATGAATGTAAAAGAGATGAAACTTAAGGGAAAGCATAATGCGGAAAATGTCATGGCAGCCATGGCCATGACCGAGAGCATAGGTGTTCCCATGGAAGAAGTGATAGCCACGGTCAGGGAATTTAATGCAGTGGAGCATCGTATAGAATTTGTTCGTGATCATAAGGGCGTTGAATACTTTAATGATTCCAAGGGGACAAATCCCGATGCGGCGATAAAAGCGGTCGAAGCCATGGACAGGCCTACAGTGGTCATAGGCGGAGGTTATGACAAACAGAGTACCTATGATGAGTGGATAGAATCCTTTGACGGACATGTAAAGGCTCTTGTTCTTATAGGAGCAACCGCTGATAAGATCGAGGAATGTGCAAGGTCTCACGGGTTTGATGCTGTTTACAGGGCGGAGAGTCTTAAAGAGGCTGTTAAGATATCGGCTTCTCTTTCCAAAGAGGGAGATGCGGTGCTTCTGTCTCCTGCCTGCGCAAGCTGGGATATGTTTAAGAACTATGAAGAAAGAGGCAGACAGTTTAAGGAGTATGTAAGAGGTCTTGAGTAAGAGTCCGGTAAAAAAACGTGATATATCTTTAATGCTGTCCCTGGCCCTGATCACACTTGGGCTTCTTATCTGGGGCCTGTTTATGATATTCTCATCAAGTGCCTATAACGGAGGTGCGGAGTCCGCAGATACTTTTCATTATCTTCGTACCCAGCTGATCGCTGAATTTGCGGGCATCATTGTTATAATGATCTTTCTTACTCCGGCCGGAAAATGGATGTTTGAGTTTATCGGTTCAAATAAGTTCAGGATACTGCTTCTTATGGCTGCTGCGGTTTCCGTTATCATGCTTAAGTTTTTCGGTATAAGTGTTAACGGCGCCATCAGATGGTATAAGATACCCGGTACGTCAATATCGGTGCAGCCTGCGGAGTTTGTAAAGATAGCGGTGATAATATATCTGGCGGGAATGGTGGCGGATTATCCTATTCTGGGAAGGGTGGGAAGATTTAAAGGTTATCTTACGCTTTTTGTGCCGCCGCTTATACTGGCGGGGTTGGTATATGTTATCACGGATAATCTTTCCAGCGCCATCATCATCATGGGCATAACCATGCTTATGATCTTTGTAACAATAAAGGATATAAAGGTTCATGCTGCGCTTGCTGGCATTGTAGCTGTGCTACTTACCTGGTATTTAAGCCGTGTTTCACAGATGGAGTATTCCGCGGATATAGGTTACAGGACAAGGCGAATAATGGTATGGCTGAATCCCGAAGCTCACTTAAGGGACGGAGGTTTCCAGCCACTGCAGGCGTTGTATGCCATTGGTTCGGGCGGGCTTACCGGAAAGGGGATAGGCAGGAGCATACAGAAGCTCGGCACCATACCTGAAGTTCATAATGATATGATCTTTTCTGTTATATGCGAAGAGACGGGGCTTATCGGCGCAGCCCTTCTTATCCTGGTATTCTTTGCCATGATATTTGTCATGTATCTGATAGCTGCAAGGACTGTGGATATTTACGGCAAAATGGTGGTGCTCGGAGTTATGTTCCATATCGCCATACAGGTATCGCTTAACATAATGGTCGTTACGGGACTCATGCCGAATACCGGTGTAGGTTTACCGTTCATAAGCTATGGCGGATCTTCGGTATTGTTTTTGCTTGCCGAGCTGGGAATGGTATTTCTGGTGGTAAAGGAGAATATCACGCGTCATGTATGAGGAATACAGGATAGCCGCAAAAAAAAGAATAATCTTTTTTGAAGTGCTCGGGCTTGCCTTCTGCGCGGGAGTTTATATCCTCACGGAGCTTTTTGCAGTTAAAAATGTCCGGGTGGAGGGAAATGTACACTATACGGCTGCCGATATAAGGAACATAACCGAGAGAGGGTGGTTTGCGGATAATACACTGGTGCTATCTGCCGGATTTGGCGGTGTAAAGGTAAAGGATCTGCCGTTTATCGAAGCCATAAGCGTGAAGGCTGACAGCCGGGATTCCATTACGATAAGCGTAAGGGAAAAGGAAGTTGCGGGTTATGTGGAATATATGGACCGTTATATGTATTTTGATAAGGACGGCATAGTGGTGGAAGCGTCTGATGTTCCTACGGAAGGGCTGCCCCTGGTAGAAGGATTGAACTTTGACAGCTTCAGCATGTATGAGGCCCTGCCGGTGGGGAATGAACATGTATTTCAGACAGTCTTAAACATGACACAGGCGCTAAAAGCTGCGGGACTTAAAGTGGAGACCATAAGTTTCAATAACAATTATGAGATAAGCTTTTGCTGCAAGGGGATAATCGTGAGCATGGGAGATGACGATCACCTTAATGAAAAGGTTCAGATGGCTGCAAAGCTTCTTGCTTCCGAAGAGCTTATGGGCAGATCGGGGACTCTTCATATAGAAAATTACAGCCGCGGAAGGGAATTATATTATTTTAAAAACGGAGAGGGAACGCTGACCGAATGAGTCAACAAGAAGCCCGGAATGCTTATTTTATCCGTTAAAGCGGTTGCGTGAAAAAAACAAAGACGTTAAAATTATCCCGTAGTAGGGAATTTTGCAGGAGGGAATCAAAGTGATAGAACTTAGCAGCACGGAAACAGAAAGGGTTGCACAGATAATCGTCGTAGGTGTCGGCGGCGCAGGTAATAATGCTGTTGACCGCATGATCGAAGACGGCGTAAGGGATGTGGATTTTATAGGAGCGAACACCGATAAGCAGGTGCTTCAGCGTTGCAAGGCAAAGAAGCTCATACAGCTTGGTGAGAAGGTGACAAAGGGACTCGGAGCCGGTGCAAAGCCGGAGATCGGTCAGGAGGCAGCCGAGGAAAGTGCGGATGAGATAGCCGATTCATTACAGGGTGCCGATATGGTATTCGTCACGGCAGGTATGGGAGGCGGAACCGGAACCGGAGCAGCGCCGGTGATAGCAAAGATCGCAAAAGAGCAGGGAGCTCTTACAGTGGCTGTCGTCACCAAGCCTTTCCTTTTTGAACAGAAGAAGCGCATGGACAATGCTCTTCAGGGAATAGAGGCTCTTAAGGAAAATGTAGATACCCTGATAGTCATACCCAATGAAAAGCTTTTTGATATCATAGATAAGAATGCCAGCATAAGCGATGCCTTCCATAAGGCAGATGAGGTGCTTCAGCAGTCCGTAAGCGGTATCACGGATCTCATAAACAATCCGGCTGTCGTAAATCTCGACTTCGCGGATGTTACCACCGTAATGAAAGATAAAGGCATAGCGCACATGGGCATAGGCACAGGCACCGGTGATGACAAGGCCCTTAATGCGGCGAAGCAGGCAGTAGCAAGCCCGCTGCTTGAGACAACACTTGATCATGCCACCGACATCATACTGGCTATGCGGGGAAATGTGAGCATGTTCGACGCGCGTACCGCTGTTGAATATGTTGCAAGCATTACCGGAGAAAGCGTAAATCTCATTTGGGGTATGAACGAGGATAAGGATATGCAGGATACCTGCACTGTCACACTTATCGCTACGGGAGTTGATGAGCCTATCTCCAGTATAAGACGTCCGGCTAGTACAGCGCCTTCTTACAGGCCCGGATCATACAGACCGGCACCGCAGAGACCTGCCGCTCCCGAGATGCCCGTATCACAGGCTGAGCCTGAGATACAGAAGCCGGCAGTAAGGCAGGCTGTTCCCGGAAGGGCTGCTTCAACGGACAGCTACAATAAGTCGGAAGTGAGGAATGCTTTTGTAAAGCCTGTATCCGAGGATAAGCCTTCCGAGATAGGTACTACCAATATTCCCAAGTTCAATACACCGGAAAGGAACACAACCAGGAGACGCAGCTCCGGATATCAGTTCCCCAGCTTTATAAGAGATGCCGGAAACAGAAGGAAAGACGACGAGGAATAAACCGGTTTAATATCACATGCACGGGGGGTCCTTTAAACAGGATCCCTCTTTATGTTTGTAAACAATAAGGATCATCGAAAGGAGACCTGTATGTCTGAGTGCAGGAATGAAATAGAAAGAAGAAGGACGTTTGCCATCATATCCCACCCTGATGCGGGAAAGACTACTCTTACGGAAAAATTTCTTCTCTACGGCGGAGCCATAAATCTTGCGGGATCTGTCAAGGGAAAGGCCACGGCAAGGCATGCCGTATCCGACTGGATGGAGATAGAAAAGGAAAGAGGAATCTCGGTTACCAGTTCTGTGCTTCAGTTTGAGTATGGCGGTTTCTGCATAAACATACTTGATACGCCGGGGCACCAGGATTTCTCCGAGGATACTTACAGGACCCTTATGGCGGCAGATTCCGCAGTGATGGTGATCGATGCTTCAAAGGGTGTCGAGCCGCAGACCAGGAAGCTTTTTAAAGTCTGCGGAATGAGAGGCATTCCTATTTTTACCTTCATAAACAAGCTGGACAGGGATGCCAGGGAAACTTTGGATCTGCTTGATGAGATCGAAAAGGAGCTGGGTATAGAGACGGTTCCGATGAACTGGCCTATAGGTTCCGGAAAGTCATTTAAGGGCATATATGAGAGAGAAGAAAGAGATATAGTTACTTTCACCGATACTGAAAAGGGTACAAAAGAAGGTGAAGAGCATCACATTCTTTTTTCTGACACGGAAGCAGTTAAGGCTGCCGTAGGTGATGATTTTTATGAAAAACTCACGGAGGATATCGAGCTCATAGATATGGCCGGCGCATCCTTTGATCTGGATATGGTAAGGGGCGGAAAGCTTACTCCGGTATTTTTCGGGTCCGCGCTTACAAATTTCGGTGTTGAGATATTCTTAAAGCACTTCCTTAAGATGACCACCACACCGCTTCCAAGGAAGAGTAGGGATAAGCTTGTGGATCCCGTAAGTGAGGATTTTTCGGCATTTGTTTTTAAGATACAGGCGAATATGAACAAGGCGCACAGAGACAGGATCGCATTCATGCGCATATGCTCCGGAAAATTTGATGCCGAAAAAGAAGTAAAGCACGTGCAGGGTAAGAGAAACATGCGTCTGCTCCAGCCTCAGCAGCTTATGGCGGACGAGAGAAAGATACTCGATACGGCTTATGCCGGGGATATCATAGGCGTATTTGATCCCGGACTTTTTTCCATAGGCGATACGGTATGCGCTCCGTCAATGGATGTGATGTATGAAGGAATACCTACATTTGCGCCGGAACATTTTGCAAGGGTAAGGCAGATCGATACCATGAAGCGCAAGCAGTTTGTAAAGGGGGTTGATCAGATAGCGAAGGAAGGCGCTATACAGATATTCAGGGAGATAGGAAGCGGCATGGAGGAGATCATTGTCGGCGTCGTGGGTGTCCTTCAGTTTGAAGTATTAAAATACAGACTTGAGAACGAATACAATGTGGAGATACGTCTCGAGCCTTTGCCGTACGAATATATAAGATGGATAGAAAATAAAAATGAAGTGGATGTGGCCCGTCTCACCGGTACATCGGATATGAAAAAGATAGAGGATCTTAAGGGGAATCCGCTTCTTATATTTATAAATGAATGGAGTATAGGAATGACGCTTGACAGAAATCCGGGGCTTAAGCTCTCGGAATTCGGCAAGGGCTGGTGATATGGCAGAAGGAAGAGCACTTCTTAAAAAAGCATATCTTATTTTTGTTTTATGTCTTATCATGCCCGCCGGCTGCGGGATGAACGATGAGCTTTATATGCCCGATGATCTTACCGGGGTTCAAGTATCCGTTTCCGGGGCTGAAGTATCCGTTTCCGGGGCAGATAGCGGGAGCGTGGGTAAAGAAAGATCCGTATTATTTGATGAAAAGGAATACGAAGAAAAAAGGTTATCCGCAGGGCTTACTCCGGACAGGCTTGAGGCCGTAAAGCAAAGCAGCAGGGGGCTTTATTATTTCGATCACATGGATCCGTCTCTTGCAGATCTGTATGCGGAGATATATGTGATACTTGAAGGTCACGGAAGTGACGTGCTTATAAGCGCGAAGGATGAAGAGGCTCTGGGAGATGCTTTTGTCTGTGTTTTAAACGATCATCCGGAAATATACTGGACTGAAGGATACAGCTACAGCCGCTATCTTAAGACGGGGAAGACATATTACACTCTGTCCGGCAAGTATACCTACAGTCCGGAAGAGTGTGAATATTATGATGAAAAGATAAGGGCTGCTACTGAAAAGCTTCTTTCCGGTATAAGTTCATACAGTGGTGAATACGGAAAAACAAAAGGCATATATGAAAAGATCATAAAGAACACGGTATATGATAAAGATGCAAGGGATAACCAGAATATAATATCGGTGCTCATATACGGCAGGAGCGTATGTCAGGGCTATGCCAAAAGTGTTCAGTATCTTCTGGGGCAGATGGGCGTGGAATGTACGGTGGTGACGGGAAAGATAAAAGACGGCACCGGGCATGCGTGGAATCTGGTAAAGGTGGACGGTGAATACTATTATCTGGATGCCACATGGGGCGATGAGGAATACAGGAGCTTAAACGGTGAAAAGGCCGTGCCGGGCAGGGATATCAGCTATGATTATCTGAATGTGACATTTGAGGATATAAAGGATACCCATGTTGCCGACCCGGATATTGATCTCCCGGAGTGCGTGGCGACAGATGCTAATTATTATGTTGAAGAAGGTCTGTTTTTCAGGGATTACAACGAAAAGGAACTCGCAAAGATATTTAAGAAAGCGGACGCGGAAGGAAAGGATTATGCAGCTTTCCGCTGCTGTGATGATGAGTGCTATGAGCTGTTTAAGCAAACTCTTATAGAGAATAAAAGGATATTTGACGTGCTTCCGGAGGGCTCTGAAACCGTTGATTATACAACAAATGACAGGGCAAGGATATTATGTTTCATGTTCTGAAGCAGATTTGAAATGATTGAGGTTTTCTGATAGAATATCAAGTCAGGTGCAAAATACCTTTGCCCCTGACGTTATATTATGGATTGTCCGGTATGGAGGTACATATATGGAATCAGACAGCATAAAGCTTAATCTCGCAGACGGAGGAAAGGGTACCGTATGCATCGCCGATGATGTTGTGGCGGTGATAGCTTCACTTGCGGCTTCCGAGGTTGAAGGGGTTTCTTCTCCTGTGGGCAGTATCACCAATGAACTTATGAGCAAGACCGGTATGAGCAAGCTTACAAAGGGAACAAAGGTCAGCATAATGGATAATACCGTGAGTGTTAATCTTTCTCTTGTGCTTGAAGCTTCGAAGCGTATTCCGGAGACCTGCAAGCAGGTTCAGGAAAAGGTAAAGAATGCCATAGAGAATATGACAGGTCTTTCCGTTGCAAATGTAAATATAAAGATAAGCTCTGTGGATTTGAGCGGAGTTTGAAGGAAGGATCCATGAGCAGGCATTTTCTGAGAAAACAGCTTTTTTATCTTCTTTTCCGCAAGGAGTTTTTTGATGATTCAGAGCTTGGCGAGCAGGAAAAACTTTTCTTTCTCCAGGATGATATAGAAGACAGATACGAGGGAACCGATATCTGGGATGAGGAAGAGGAAACAGAAGAAGAACGGATGGATGAAGCGGCAAGAGAGGAAATCTCCGTGCGCTTCAATAATGTTTTAAAGGTTCTTCCGGAAATCGATAAGGAACTTAATGAAAAGATGTCCGGCTGGACAACGGATCGTCTGGGAAAGGTGGAGCTTACTCTTTTACGTATAGCTCTTTACGAGATGCGTTATGATGATGATATCTCAGATGCGATAGCGATCAACGAAGCTGTGGAGCTTGCAAGAAAATACGGTCAGGAGAAGTCCTCCGAATTTGTTAACGGAGTGCTTGCAAAGCTTGTATAGCGGCTTTATCACAAGGCTCCGGAATGCGTAGAAACGAATATACAGTCACACAGATCAATTCCTATATCAGGAATATGTTCTCCGAGGATTACCTGCTTTCGGGAGTTTTCGTCCGCGGAGAGATCAGCAACCTTAAATATCACAGTTCCGGGCATATTTACTTAAGCTTAAAAGATGAGAAATCCCTGCTTAAGTGCGTATGCTTCAGGGCGCAGGCGGCATCCATACCTTTTAAGCTTGAGGATGGCATGAGCGTTACGGCTTTCGGACGCATAGAAGTGTTTGAAAGGGACGGCGCTTACCAGCTCTATATTTCAAAGATCGAAAAGCAGGGCATGGGTGAGCTTGCGGAAAAGTTTGAAAAGTTAAAGAATGAACTTGAGGAAAGAGGGATGTTTGCTCCCGAATACAAACAGGCCATCCCTTTTTTCACACATACTCTGGGAGTTGTGACAGCGCCGACCGGCGCAGCCATAAGGGATATCATAAACGTATCGAAGAGGCGCAATCCGTATATAAATATCATTCTTTATCCTGCAATAGTACAGGGAGAGAATGCCGTCCCCAGTATAGTTGAAGGCATACGTGCCCTGGAAGCCATAGGCGTTGATGTGATGATAGTGGGCAGGGGCGGAGGCTCCATTGAGGATCTGTGGGCTTTTAATGAAGAAGCTGTGGCGCAGGCTATATTTGACTGCAGTGTGCCGGTCATTTCCGCGGTGGGGCATGAAACGGATACGACCATATCGGATTTTGTGGCGGATCTCAGAGCTCCCACTCCCTCGGCTGCTGCGGAAAGAGCCGTGTGCGATATAGAAAAGATCATCGCATCTGTCAGGGGATACCGCGAAAGGCTTGATTTTGCCCTGCGTTCAAGCGTATCGGCATACAGGATTAAAGAGGAAAGCAAAAGAAGGCTCCTTAATCTTAAGATGGAGCATCTGCTTTCGGAAAAGAGGCATGAGCTTGAGGGCTTAAGCGTAAAGCTTGATTCGTGCTCGCCCGAGAGCAGGTTTAAGCTGGAAAAAGAAAGATTCAAAACCTACGGGGAGAAGCTTGAGATATCCTTCTTAAAACTGTTAAATGAAAAAAAGCATGAAGTAAAGCTTTATATGGAACGTATAAAGGCGCTTTCGCCCCATGAAAGACTGGCAGGCGGTTACGGCTTCTTAAGGGATGATTCGGGAAAGAAGATAAAGAGTATAGCAGATGTGAAAATAGGAGATCTGATAAAGATAGATCTGAAAGACGGTGCGTTAAGTGCTGAAGTAAAAGAGACCGCTCAAAGGGAGGGATAAGTTTATGGCTGCAAAAAAAGAAAAAAACGAGGAACAAAAAAAGCCCGGGCTGGAAGAAAATTTCAAGGCGCTTGATGAGATACTTGAGAAAATGGAGGATGAGGATATCCCTCTTGAAAAAGCCTTTGCTCTTTATGAGGATGGGATAAAACGGTTAAAAGACTGCTCGGAAGAGCTTGATATGGTCGAGAAGAAAGTGAAGATTCTTTCAAAGAACGGAAAACTTGAGGATTTTGAAGATGAATGATATGTATCATGAGCTGAAAAATAAGACAAATGAGGTGGAGGAAGTATTAAAAGAATATCTTCCGGAAACTGCGGGATACCAGAAGACAGTCATAGATGCCATGAATTACAGTGTGGAGGCAGGCGGCAAGAGGTTAAGGCCTGTCATGCTTAAGTGCAGCTATACCATGTGCGGAGGAAAAGGTGATGAGGCTGATGCCTTTGCCGCCGCAATTGAGATGATACATACATACTCTCTGGTACATGACGATCTGCCCGAAATGGATAATGATATGTTAAGGCGCGGAAGAGCCTCTACTCATGCCAGATACGGCGCGGGCATGGCTGTTCTTGCGGGAGACGGACTGTTAAATTATGCTTTTGAGACTGCGCTTAAGAGCGGCGCAGAGGCGGAAAAGAAGCTTAAAGCTCTGGAATGTCTTGCAAAGAATTCAGGTATCTACGGCATGGTGGGCGGTCAGTGCCTGGATGTGGAGGCGGAGGAAAAAGGCCTTGATCTTAATGAGGAGGAACTGCTCTTTGTATATGAGAACAAGACTTCCGCGCTTCTTAAGGCATCGCTTTGCTGTGGTGCCATACTGGCCGGCGCTTCGGATGATACCGTAAAGAAGCTTGAAACGGCGGCTGCAAAATTCGGGCTTGCATTCCAGCTTCAGGATGACATACTTGATGTGACAGGTAAAACAGAGGAGATAGGAAAGCCTGCCCACAGTGATGAGAAAAACGGAAAGAAGACATGGCTTTCATATCTTGGCCTTGAGGCGGCAGAGAAGGAACAGAAGAAGCTTTCGGAAGAAGCGGTAAGTGCCATTGAAAAGATTGAGGTTCCGGAAGGAGCACAGAAAGAGGCGAAGCTTTTTCTTACAGAACTTATAAAGGCACTTGTAAACAGGAGAAACTGATATATATATGGCATTTCTTGATGAGATAAACAGGGAAAATGATATAAAGAAGATAGCGCCTAAAGATTATGATGCTCTTGCCCAGGAGATAAGGGATTTTCTTATAGAGCATATAAGCCGTACGGGAGGACATCTTGCATCAAATTTAGGAACCGTGGAGCTTACCATGGCGCTTCATCTCTCACTCAACCTTCCGGAAGATAAGCTCATATGGGATGTGGGACACCAGTCCTATACACATAAGCTTCTTACGGGGAGAAAGAGCGGGTTTGATAATCTGAGAAAATACGGCGGAATGAGCGGCTTCCCCAAAAGGAGAGAGAGCCTTTCGGACTGCTTTGAAACCGGACATTCATCAACCTCAATATCCGCGGGGCTTGGTTTTGTGAAGGCAAGGGAGCTTACGGGCGGAGATTATACCGTGGTATCGGTCATAGGCGACGGATCTATGACGGGAGGCCTTGCTTTTGAGGGTTTAAATAACTGCTCAAACAGGGAAATGAAAAATAATTTCATCATCATCCTCAATGACAATAATATGTCCATTGCGGAGAATGTGGGTGGAATGTCAAAGTATTTAAACGGAATAAGGACAAACGAGGGATATTTAAATTTAAAGAACAGCGTGTATTACGGTCTGATGGATTCCGGCAGACGCGGCACGGTAAAGGTTATACAGCGATTAAAGAGTACGGTAAAGAATCTGGTGATGCCCAACATGCTTTTTGAGAATATGGGTATCACTTACCTCGGACCTGTGGACGGTCATGATATTCCCGCGATGCTTAAGGCACTTGAGGATGCAAAGAGAGTGCAGGGTGCAGTCATAGTTCATGTCCTTACAAAAAAGGGAAAGGGTTATGCTCCCGCAGAAAAGCATCCTGCAAGGTTTCATGGTACGGATCCTTTTGAGATAGAGACAGGCATGCCTAAGAAGGTTAAAAACAAACCCGGCTGGACGGATATCTATTCCACGGTGATGTGCAGGCTGGCACATGAGAGGGAGGATCTGGTGGCAGTAACTGCGGCCATGCCGGACGGCACAGGCTTAAAGCGTTTCCACAATCTCTATCCGGACCGTTTCTTTGATGTGGGTATAGCAGAAGGGCATGCGGTGACTTTTTCCGCAGGGCTTGCAGCGGGCGGCCTTCATCCTTTCTTTGCGGTTTATTCATCTTTCCTTCAGAGGGCCTACGATGAGCTGCTGCATGATGTATGTCTGCAGAATCTTCCTGTGACCTTCTGTATTGACAGGGCAGGAATAGTGGGAAGTGACGGCCCCACGCACCACGGCGTTTTTGATCTTTCATTTTTAGCTCAGATGCCGAACATGCATATCATGGCGCCCAAGAATAAATGGGAGCTTGCGGATATGGTAAATTATGCTGCCGATTTCGGGGGTCCCATGGCGATACGTTACCCCAGAGGTGAAGCCTATGACGGCTTAAAGGAATTCAGGGCGCCCATTGAGCTCGGTAAGAGTGAGATGATATATGAGGGAAGCGAGGTATGCCTCATAGCTGTCGGATCTATGATGGACACGGCTTTGCAGGTAAGAGAAAGGCTCATAAAAGAAGGGCATGATGCCACACTCATAAATGCACGCTTTGTAAAGCCTATTGATGAGAATATGGTGGGTATCGCAAACAGGGGGCATAAGTTAATAGTGACCCTTGAGGAAAACGTGCTGACCGGAGGTTTCGGCGAGCGCTTCAGACAGCTTTATGACGAAAAGACTCCGGAAGATCAAAGGATAAAGATGATAAATGTCGCGATACCGGATGAGTTTGTGGAGCACGGTGCGCCGGATATATTGAAATCAGGGCTTAAGATGGATATGGCATCCGTCTTTGCAAGGATCATTGAGGTGTTGTGATGGCGGCTAAGGAACGGCTTGATGTGCTTTTGGTTAACAAGGGTTTATGCGAGAGCAGGGAGAAGGCAAAACGGATCATTATGGAGGGGTCTGTTTTTGTGGACGGCATCCGCGAAGATAAAGCGGGAAGCACTTTTCCGGAAAATGCAGTGATCGAAATAAGAGGCAATACCTTAAGATATGTAAGCCGCGGCGGTCTTAAGCTTGAGAAGGCCGTGGAGTCTTTTGAACTTGATCTTTCGGAAAAGACATGCATGGATATAGGCGCATCCACAGGCGGTTTTACGGACTGCATGCTGCAGAACGGCGCTGCAAAGGTGTATGCCATAGATGTAGGGTACGGACAGCTTGCCTGGAAGTTAAGAAGCGATGAACGTGTGGTATGCCTTGAAAAGACAAATTTCAGGTATGTGACCGAAAAGGAAATACCGGAAAAGACGGATTTTGCTTCCGTGGATGTTTCTTTTATATCACTTTCAAAGATCCTGCCGGCAGCATATCCCCTGCTTAAGGAAGGCGGGGAAATGGTATGTCTCATAAAGCCGCAGTTTGAGGCAGGGCGCGAAAAAGTCGGAAAAAAGGGTGTGGTAAGGGAAGCTTCGGTTCATGAGGAAGTTATAGAAAATGCTTTTTCCTATGCCCGTGAAAATTCCTTCAGGATACTTGGACTTGATCATTCTCCTGTCAGAGGACCGGAAGGAAATATCGAATATCTTATGCATATACGCAAAGAGGAAGGTGAGAGCCTTATAGATGAGGGCGGGAGCATAAGAGAGGTTGTTAAAAGAGCGCATGAGACACTGTGATCAAACAGTTTAAGAAGGGGGAGACCTTGAAGAAGATCTGCATAATATCAAACAGCTTAAAGGATAAGGAACTTTCCATAGGAAAGGACATACAGAAGAGATTTCTTAAGATAGCAGAAGAAAAAGGGATAAGAGATGCTTTGGCTCCCCTGCTTGATATCTGTGATGTATATCTTGATATACCGGGAGGCATGGAGGGCTGCATTGTCATAGGCGGCGACGGTTCCGTGCTTTCCGCCGCAAAGAAGACCAAGGCGGCGGATCTTCCCATAATAGGTTTTAATCTTGGAAATGTGGGATATCTGGCTGAGGTTGAACTTTCGGATGCGGATGATGCCATCATAAAGCTTTTGGAAGATGAATTCACCATAGAAGAACGCATGATGTTAAAGGGCTATGTCCATAAGGACGGAGAGGATGAGCCCTCGGATCTTGCGCTGAATGATGTGGTGCTTTCAAGAAGGGGAGATATGCAGGTGACCGGTTACAGGGTCTGCATAAACGGTTCCTTCTTAAGTGATTTTAAGTCAGACGGTATGATAATCAGTACGCCTACGGGCTCCACGGCATATAATCTGTCCGCAGGAGGTGCCATCGTTGAGCCTACGGCAAAGCTGATACAGCTTACACCTGTTGCATCTCATATGCTCAATACAAGGAGCGTGGTCCTTTCGGCAGATACCGAGGTGACCGTGATGATACTTCCGCCAAAAGGTGTAAGGCCTGTGGATGTGGGCGCATACTTTGACGGAAATCTTAATAGGACGCTTCATCCCGGAGATTATCTTACGGTGACGGGAGCGGAGGAAGTTACAAGAGTCATAAGGATATCCAATGCGGGATTTCTGGAAATACTGCATAAGAAGATGGAGTAGATAAGGGGGAATTTAAAATATTATATGCTTACGGAAGTTAATGTTAAAAATCTTGCCCTGATCAGGGAGGCAAGTGTTTCTTTTAAAAACGGTCTTAATATTCTTACAGGCGAAACCGGCGCCGGCAAATCGATAATAATAGATTCCATAGCACTTACTTTAGGAGCAAAGGCTTCAGCTGACATGATAAGACAGGGGGCGGAATATGCCCTTACCGAGCTTGAATTTGTTATAGAAGATGAGGACTTAAGACAGCGCATAAAGGATATGGATATGCCTGTTGAAGAAGACGGTACGATCATATT
This sequence comes from Lachnospiraceae bacterium, assembly GCA_017540265.1. Taxonomy (GTDB): domain Bacteria; phylum Bacillota; class Clostridia; order Lachnospirales; family Lachnospiraceae; genus NK4A136. The sequence continues at coordinate 15,414 of JAFYBJ010000048.1, read as the reverse complement.
ATCAAGAAAACTAAAGGATTCAAGATCATCCTTTAAGGTATGCGGGGAGAGCGTGAGCGCAAAGCAGATGAAAGAGCTTGCCTCGTTACTCATAGACATACACGGCCAGCATGAACACCAGAGTCTTTTAAAAAAGGAAAGACAGAGGGAGCTTTTAGATGCATATTGCGGAAAAGAAATGGAGGATATGCTTGGAAGTGCAGCGGTGAAATATTCGGAGCTTAAGGAGATCGAAGGAAAAATGAAAGCTCTGGATATGGATGATACGGCAAGAAAGCGTGAGCTTTCGCTTGCGGAGTATGAGGTTAATGAAATAGAGGCTGCAAATATAAGGCCCGGGGAAGAAGATGAGCTTGAAGAACGTTTTAAGCGCATGAAGAATTCCGAGAATATATTTGAGGCGCTGGGGAAGGTAAAGGAATTATTATCTTCAGACGACGGGATCATAGATGCTGCGGGAAGAGCGGTAAGGGAAATGGACAGCGCAGCAAACTTTGATGAACGTTTAAAGGACACGGGAGCGGAGCTTTCCGGGGCGGAGGATATTTTAAGGTCCGTATCAAGACAGATAGATGATTACATCGAAGATTCGGAATTTGACGGGGAGGAGTACAGACAGACGGAGGAAAGGCTCGATGTTCTGAACCGTCTTATGGCAAAATACGGCAATTCAGGGGAAAAGATCCTGGAATATCTTGAAAAGAGAAAAAAAGAACTTGAGGAGCTTGGAGATGCTAAAAAGCTGCTTTTGGATCTTGGAAAAGAAAAAGAAAAGAAAGAGGAAGAGCTTGGGAAGATAAATTTAAAGATACATGATCTGCGTGTTAAAACGGCGGGAAGTTTACAGAAAGATATTACGGAAACCCTCATGGATCTGAACTTCCTCAAGGTGAGTTTTAAGATAGATGTAAGCGATACGGGGGTATTTTCTGCCCATGGAAGTGATGAGGTGCAGTTTCTGATCTCATTAAATCCCGGAGAGAAGGAAAAGCCTCTGTCCGATGTGGCAAGCGGCGGTGAGCTTTCGAGGATAATGCTGGCGCTCAAATCGGTATTTGCAAGGAAGGATGCCATAGGCACCCTCATATTTGACGAGATAGATACCGGTATATCCGGAAAGACCGCCTGGAAGGTATCGGAGAAGATGGCGGCAATTGCAAAGGATCATCAGGTGATATGCATCACACACCTTCCTCAGATCGCGGCCATGGCCGATACGCATTTCTGCATAGAAAAGAGCGAGAGTGCGGGACGGACCGAGACAGAGATAAGCGCCCTTGACGGGGAAGGTTCATTAAATGAGCTGGCAAGGATGCTTGGCGGCGACAGCGTAAGCGATATGGCACTTGCGAATGCCTCGGAGCTTAAAAATGAGGCCGGAAGGGCAAAGAAAACGATCAGAGCATAAAGCATAAAAAAATCATAGGGCTTGTTTAATAAAAAACAGGATCTGTCCGATATAGATAGAGGAAGGTTCTGTTTTTTGTTGCTGAAGCGTTTGTGGTATAACAGGGACGTTATGCACAAAAAGCAAGCGCTTTTGGCCGCCATGGATGGCGGGCAGCGCAGCGTTTGTGGTATAATATAAGGTGGCATGGTGGACATGAGTATGAAAAAGACAGGGAATAAAGGCTTTACACTGGTGGAGATGATGGTTGTCCTGGTGATAATCGTTATCCTTCTTGGCGTGTCTGCCTGGGGTGTTACCGGCTGGATAAGGCATACGGAATTTGTTAAGAATAACGAAAATGCCCAGTCCATTTATTACGGGGCCCAGTCTGCTTTTTCATACATGGAAAGCCAGGGCATTCTCGATGAGTATCTTAAGAACAGCATAAAGCCTGCTGCCACGCAGATCGCTGACAAAAGTGTTTACGGGCTTCCTGTTGAAAAAGACAATTCTTTTATCGATCATGATTATTCATATATAACCGTTTCAAAGGGGGCTTATTCCTCCGGCGTTTCTTCCGAACTTTTTGATCTTGTGGCGCCGTATATTTTTGATGCAGAGGTATTAAACGGTTCCATATGCATTGAGTTTGATACCACTTCAAAGAAGGTTTACAGCGTTTTTTACGGAAGCTGGACAGAAGGTTTTGAATATGCGCAGGCTGAAAATGACGACAGGCTGGGCATATACAGCATAAATAAGGACAGCAGGGCAGAAGCGGAAAGGTCGCCTTTGGCGGTAGGGTATTATGCCATGGATCAGGTGAATAAGACAGCACTTGATGCCGTGAAGCTTAAGCTTTCATCCAGGCCTGCACTTGTAAACGATGAAACTCTCTATCTGCGTTTTTCAAGTAATTCAAGGCTTCAGGAGCAGGATACCGCATATACCATATCTTTTTACGATAAGAGCGATGATGTAAAGCTCTTTACCATCTCCTTCAGTCCTGTTTCAGACGGCCTTTTCGGACAGACGGAAAAGAGAAAGGTCTTAAATTTAAAGACCGAGATGGCTGTCCTTCCTTCGGGAAAGAGCCTTCCCGGAGCTCTTACACAGGGAAATACTTATACGCTTCCGTATATCATCGATTACAGCGGCGGCATGTTTGTGATCGAACTGGATTCCATGATGGATGCCGCATCCTATGCGATGATAGAAAACGGTATGCTTCAGAAAAATACCGGCTTAAGCATCACAAGGATACTGGGAAACAAGCCTGTGGACTTATATGCAAAGGTAGGGGTGGAGCCTCTGCCCGCTGCGGCCGTGGCCCGTGAATATACGGTTGAAGAGCCGAAAAAAACAAATGTGGAGAATGACCTTTTCGCTACGGGAAACGGTGGTGCAAAGGTCTGCCTTTCAAAGAGCCGTCATATAAGCAATATAAGATATCATCATGAGGATACATCAGGATATGAGATGTCCGGTGATATCGACTGGAAAGATAATATCGTATATTCGCTTAAGAATGCCGCAGTAAATGCAGATCCGGAGGATGCGGATAAAACAGTGTTTCCGTCAGTTCCGATCTTCCCCGGGGGAATGGTATTTGACGGAAACGGAAAAGTTCTTGCAAATTACCGTATAAGCGAGCAGTCTGCAAAGCATTACGGAGATGTTTCAGGACTTTCGGAAGGAGAGAGCGCAAAGAATATAGCCCGCTATGCCGGGCTTTTTTCCGTGAATGAAGGAAGCATAAAAGAAGTATATATTGATGCCTGCAGCTTAAAGATAGGGGAGAGCGCTGTTAATCTTGCAGGCGCCGGCATGATCGCAGGTCTTAACAGAGGAAGCTTAAAGCAGCTTGCTTTTTCGGATAAATGTAAGGCGGAGGGAACCCTTACTTATGATGAGGATCTTATAAATACCCTCGCAGGTGAATATCCCGAAGGTTCATCGGCTGTATGCCCGAAGGCAATGGGATTTGGCATGGTATGCGGTGTTACGGAATCCGATGCGTCTTCGGTAACAGACAGGATCCTGACTGCCGGAAGGGTTGACGGAAAGGTTGTATATGCAGGAAGCAAAAAGCCCTTTACTTATGACACCATAGAAACCGACGGTTACATACCTGTGGGCATAGGCGGAGTGACCGGGTATGCTCTTATGGCGGATAATGCGGTCATCGGAGTTAAAGCCGGTGAAACGGAAGCGGTTTCCATTGGTATGGGAAACTATTTAAAGTCTGTGGGAAGCCGCTCGGTAAAGAACGGTGCCGTGGTAACGGGGAATATGTTTACGGGCGGCATAGCCGGAAATATAAAGGCAGACGGCTCTCCTTCACATGCAGATGGGGCACATATGCATGTGATCAACTGCGAGAATGCCGCATATACAGGTATTGTGGATCGCTTAACCAATGCATCTGAACCGCTCTTTTCCGGGCAGGAAGCAAGATACGGCATATCCGACATGGAAAAGGAAGATCCTCTTTACAGGTCACATGAAGGTCTTTACATAGGAGGTATAACAGGGTTTGCTTATGGCGTACAGATCGCCGACTGCAGTTTTTCCATGAATGAGACCGCAGCAAGGGAGAGACTTTCGATATATACGACAGGGAACGGAAAGACCGGTGCAGGCAGGAAGGCTCTCGATTATGACAGCAGGGGAGTCTTTGTGGGCGGTATAGCAGGCTTTGCCTATGACGGATATATGACGGGCTGCAGCACCGTTAAGGGCGGATATATCACAGGCTTTGATAATGTTGGAGGCATACTCGGAAGTTCAAAGGTGCCTGCAGGGGTATCTGTTGTTACCGTAAATTCTTCGGATAATGCATCTTATGTTCTTGGAAATAACTGCATAGGCGGCATTACAGGCATGAACTGCAGGGGCAGCATAATAAATGCCTGCAGGAGCGGAGCTGCTGTTGCGGGAAGCGGCGTGAACATAGGCGGCATTGCCGGAAAGAATTCGGGCATTCCGGATACTACGGGAAGCAAAGATGTCTCATGCCTTGCAGTGATAAGGAACTGCGGGGCTAATATAAACGACTACGGCCAGGTGATGTATAAGAGGGTAAAGGATACCTGGGCTTATGAAGGCTCCAATGTGGGCGGACAGATAGGTTTAAATGAATACGGAAGGATAGAGTTCAACAGCACCGAGATGGAATCCAGCGCCATTGCCACACTGGCCGTTGGAAAAAACAATGTGGGCGGTTTTGTAGGGTATAACGGCATAAACGGTGAGATAGAACTCAAAGGCGACGGGACAGAGAAGGAATATGTTGCCGGCAACGTATACGGAAGAGGCGATTTCGTGGGCGGATTCGTGGGACTCAACCTTGCTCCCGAGATCCTTTCCGGACAGAGCATACGCATATCCACGACAAGTGTTGAAGGCAGATATGCCGTGGGCGGCGTCATCGGAGGAAATATACTTCAGATGAAGTCCGATGCGGTAATGGATATAAAATACAGCAACCGTTCATCAGCAGTAAGCGGAAAGAGCCTTGTGGGCGGTATCGCAGGTTTCCAGGCGTTAACAGAGGGCTCGGGAAGCCTTCCCGCATCCGGAACAAAGGAAGGATATACAGCCATAGGTGATGACGGCTGGTATATGAACATAATGCAGAGGAATGCGGACGGCATCTGGAAGATGAATTACTCGAAACTCGGTAATGCATCCGCATACATCCTTACCATAGGCGGCAGTACGGAAGGTGAATTCAATAACGGGGAAGTAAGGGCTGTCACCTTTGGCGGTGGTCTTATAGGTGCTGATGATGAAGATTCCCGCGTGATAATAAAGAATGCAATAAACAGCGGGCGTGTAACGGAGCTGGCAGAGACCGCAGATGCCGCAAAGATGGATCTTACGGGGTACGTGGGAGTGGAGACCACCGCAAAGAACGGTCTCATAGGCGGCATCATAGGCCATAATCCACATGCTACGGTAGTGGAGAGCTGCGCAAACAAAGGCGTGATAGAAACCTTAAATGACGGCTTTGGCGGCATAGCGGGGCTTAATGAGGGACTTATAATAAACAGCCGCAATGAGGCATCCATAGGAAATTCCAGAAGGAATATAGCGGGCGGTATCGCAGGCGTTAATTTCGGCTCAGCTGATGAAAAGGATTTAAGACAGACCGGAACTTATAAGTATTATGCCGGCACCATAAAGGGCTGCATAAATGACAGATCCGTGACAGTAGCCGGAGCAGACCGCATAGGCGGTATAGCCGGAATGAACATACGCGGCATAAAGAACGGTTCGTCAGGAAAAGGCGGAATACTTACTGCCTGCAGGGCATACGGCATCATTGCCGGAGATGAGGAAGTAGGCGGCCTTGCGGGTCGCAATCACGGTGTGGTCGAAAGCGGCGGAGCTTTCTATCTGCAATATTCACTGAGCGTTCAGGGCAGGAATGAAGCCGGCGGACTCATTGGAAGAAATGATAAGGGCGGCAGCATTGAAGCTGTCACCGAAAACCATACAGGCGCTGAAGCCATAAATGTAAAGGCAAGCGGTTCTTATGCCGGAGGCCTTGTAGGATACCTTGCCGACGGTGAGATAAAGGGAAGCGAAAGCTTAACGCTTAAGAGCTATGCAGTGGTAAATGCCGTAAGCTATGCCGGCGGTATCGCAGGCGGAATGGAAGGCGGAAAGAAGATAAGCCTTGTAGAAAATTACGGTCCCGTTACCGCTTCTTCCGCAGCGGCAAGGGGCGGATATGCAGGAGGCATAGTGCCTCTTGTAACAAAAGAAAGCGAAATAGAGGATAGTATCGATCACGGAAAAGTAACGGCGACCTTGGGCTATGCCGGCGGTATATGCGCGCGTAATGCGGGACTTTTGCTTGAATGCAGCGTGGACGAGAAGAACGGGACTGTTCCTGTGATAACCTTAAATGCATCTTCCGGCGGCATCGTAGCTTCAATAAATGATCCTTCCGGAATCATAAGACTCTGCAGCGCGGGTACCGACTCAGATGAAAAGGTGGTCATACAGGGCGATCATCTTACATCTTTAGGCTACATTGTCGGATTAAATGAAGGAAGGCTTGAAGGCGGTACTACAGGTAAAGATGTTTCTTATTCGGGAGGGAGCACCGAATTTGCACTTGGCGGAGCCGTAGGTGAGAACAGGGGCAAAGATGCGGTCATAACCCTTTATGAAAAGTCGGGGAGTGACAGTAAGGATCTTAAGGTCGAAGTGAATTTTGATTCAAAGAGCGTCCTTAAGGATGTTAAATATTTAGGCGGCATAGTCGGAGATAATAACGGCGGTCTTGTAAGGCAGGTTTATTACGAGGGCGTGATAAAGGATGAGCTGGACAGCAGAAACGAAAAGACCAGATCCTATGGCGGTATAGCGGGGGTCAACAGAAGCCATGACGGTTCGGACGGAACCATTGACCGCTGCAGCCTGGACGGCGGAAGGATAAGCGCTGTCGGATATTATGAGGACGGTAAAGGCCAGAATAAGATAAGCATGAAGCTTGGCGGCATCTGCGGGCATAATGAGAGCGGCGGCGTTATAAAGAACTGCGCCATCTTAAAGCAGGGAAGCAGTCAGGCCTATGTTGAGCTTGGAAAGGGACTTGCAGGCGGTATCGCAGGTTTAAACGAGGGTGTTTTAAGCTTCTGCGGTTATGGCACGGATCTGGGAATGAGCGCTAAGCAGCTTGGTGAAAAAGAAGACGGTCCCATAAAAAGGAGTATTTCAAGGTATGTTTATGATTCACTGAATTCCTCAAGAAGTGATGCTGTCAATGCCACCTCAGGCAATTGCGCGGAGCAGATGCTGTCACAGAAATATATAGACGATCAGATATACGGAAAGCGTGACGAGGATGCTTATTATACCGGCGTGGATATTATGAATGAAGAGCTTTCCTATACCAATACGGAAAGCGTATTCTATGCTCTCAGGGATTATATAACGGTGGATGAAAATAATGACGTGACAGTCCTTGAAAAGGATAAATTTGATGCACAGATACGGATGTCTGCTGAGGGCTTCGGACATCTTGGAGGTATAGCAGGATGTAACGGGAGCAAGGGCTCGGTAGTTGGTTGCGCTTCCGGAAAATGGTACATATGCTCGAATATCACCGACATCAGCGCTACAGTAGGAGGCATCATCGGACAGAATGAATCCGAGAAGGTGGTGGCTTATAACGTAAACTGCGCTTACGTAAGGCGTAATGTGGATGAAGAGGGAAATGAAGGCAGCCTTACGGTGAATAATTACATAAATACGGGAAGCAACAGCAAAGGAGGAAAATCCCTTTATTTTGTAGGAGGTGTGATCGGCAGCCAGTATAATGAAAGTGATACCGGATGGCGTGTGCATGGCTGTGTAAACATAGGTGATGTGGTTGATAACCATTCCCATAATGTGGGCGGCATAATAGCAAAGTGGAACAGCAACGGCGGTATCATAGACAACTGCTTTAATTACGGCACGCTCCGTACCAATTTCCAGCAGGAGGGTCACGGTACCGTAGGCGGCATAATCTCCAGCATAAGCGGGATAAAATCCGGGCAGAGCGTAAATGTATTATCCTGCCAGAATCACGGACGTATAAACCACAGGGTAAATCATAATATAGATCCGGCTATAGATACCGGAACAACCGGCTGGGCCATAGCAAACGAGACAGCGGGCATTGTATCGGAAATATATACCAGGGAAAGCAATGAAGTATATTATGTAAATGTGGTGGACTGCGTAAACGGCTATGAGGCGGATGCTATAGCATATTCAAAGGCAAACGGGATAGTATCCTATGCGGGAGGACCGGATCCGAGCAAGGATAGCGTAAACGGGGCGAATGCGGACAATCTTATACTTAATATCAATTATTGCAGGAATTACTGCACGGATTTCTTTGTTACGGCACAGAATACATCCATAAAGCCGGCGAAGACAGGTGGTATATTAGGCAACCGTATCACATACAGCAAGAAGCTGCTTAACGGGGAGCTTGTAGCGTATGGCAAGAGTGGTGTAAATACCGGAACCCTTGTGGACTGGAGCGGGGATAATACCACCGACTGGGGAGCTGTGGCAGGCTGCGGCGGATATACCGTGATGCAGAACTGCTTCAGTGTCATTGAATTTACAGGCGACCAGGACAGAGGAGGGCTGTGCTGGTGCAACAATGATCCCTTCTGGGGATCAAAGGGAAGATCCATGCGTACTGAGATGTGCTATGGAAATTATTATATGGTGGCCAGCAGTTTCACAAGGGACAGGAACGCCAGAGGGATAATGGCAGCACTCAGTACGCCCACGGGCAGTACGGGAAATTATCCCAACGTATATGATTACGATACTATGAAAGCCGGGGATACGGGTGTACTTGACAGACAGATAAATGCCCACAGGCTGGTGGCAGGGCAGGCTGCCGGAAGTGAATACGGGGATTATTTCATAAGCAGCTATGATCTTGGCAATAACAATATGTATCAGAAAGAATCTGACTTTGTAAAGAATCCTTTCCTCTGGGTTAAGGATGAGAAAACATTGGGAGTCAGGACGAAGAAAAACAATGTCATCACGGAGATGGAGGAACCCATACTTCTCTGGTTTAATGAAAATGAAAAAGAAGCAGACCTTTCTGTTTATCAGAAGAGGGAATCTGACAGTATCCCGGGGGCGGAGGATATCACTGATCCGGACATGAGAAGGTTCTTTGCAAGCATCGCCGATGAGAGGATGGCGGACAGCTATGTAACTGATCTTAAGGTTGAGTACTCGGCAAGGGATGAGGAATATGTCGCATCCTGGCAGCCTATAGGAGTGGACGGTCTTGCTTATTATGTCATGAATGTGGATGTATACAAGATCCCCACTGCGGATGTTAAGGCACAGGCTCTTACAGAAGACGGCATTACGACAGAATGGATAAGGCAGCAGGGTGGAGAGTCCATACATTCGTATACAGAGAATGTATATAACTGTGATGCTATCCTGGATCTTCCGGCGGTGGTATCTGATGAAACCACAACATATTACGTAGTTGTAAATGTCAGGGGCAGATCCATAAACGGAACCATGAGCCTTCCGGCCGAGGGATTTTCGGATATCGTCGGCTATCTGCCAAAGCCTGATATTGAGATAGTACGTTTCGATGCGGATGACGACGGCGAGTATGAATGGTGCGCACATCTTATAAATGCGGATGAATATGCAGCATTCTATAATGCCGATCCGGCAAAGAACTGGAAGGTGACCGTTTTGATCGACAAGCTCTATGACGGTATAAATGATGTGACGGCGCCTGAGATAGTGATAGAGGGTAAGGATCCCTCGGAAACTGCTTTTGATGCATATATAGCTGCACTGCCGCATCATAATGCAAAGCTTGATGCAAACGGTGTCATGGTGCGTACGGCAAACAATAACAGCTCTGAGGGTACGTGGGTAATGACAGCAACGGCAAAGGCGAGCTGCGAGGGCTTTGATGACTCTGCGGAATTTTCAGAGAGTATGGCTCTTCCTGCCTGGTCATCTCAGGACAATAACCGCATATGGCATGATGCTTACACCAAAGAGGGAAGAATAGAGCAGACAGACGCAGATATTAAGCTTGATGAGGATGGAAACATAGATTTCAATGCCACCATGAGGGCTGCCGTGTGGTCGTATAACGGAAGCGGCCGTTACGGCTATGAAATGTTCCGTACTGAGATCTATGCCGTAAAGAATTCCGATGGCGGTACATATACGCTGGCATCCAAGGATACACTGTTTTTCGGAAATAACAGTGCTGTTACCGTAAAGCTTAATACGGCTGATTCCGTTTCAGGTATAAATCCTTCGGATTATCATGATTACAGGGTGGTGACCTGGTTTTGCGGATACGGAACGGATTGTCCCGTGAACACTTACATAAGCTGCTCGAAAAATGAGGCCTGGTCTGACGGAAAGCCTAAGGACAGATCTACGGGCTTTGTGACGGATCTTACCTCAGGCGAAGAGGTATGCTATTACAGCCCTGTGGTAAAAGAACTGGGTGCCATAGCTGATTTAAGCCCCGCAGACAGGCTGTCGCAGACTGCTGAAAATGTAAGCGGCTCGGGTACATATTATTATTTCTATTATGACAAGCTTGCAGAGAAGACCAGGGCCGTATATTACACAAAGGCAAAAAATAATGGCAATTACAGGCAGATCCTTTTCAATGCAGACATGCAGACGCTTTCGGCAGTGACACTTGCCGATAAGGATAAAGACGGCAGCGCTCTTGCGGCATTTACCGATGACGGCGAGGGCGAAAAGTTAAATTATACCGTATCATGGAAGGCTGAGAATGACGGTGACTATTCCTCATATAAGCTTTCCGTATATGGAAAGACTTTTGATGCTGACGGAAATCTGACCGCCCAGGCGGATATAGGAAGTTACCGCATTAATAATGCCGGTGAGATCACTGTCCTTGAGGGACAGGATGCTTCATCTTCAAAGGATGAGGATACCGGTCTTTACAGCCTTATACTTGGCGGAGATGAGTGGAACTATGATGCCTTCACCGTAAGGGTTGAAGGGGAGACTGAAACTGCCGGAAGCCTTGCTTCCAGCGATGAGCATACGTGGACCGGTCTTAAGCAAAGGCTGGATTCCCTGCTTAAGCCGGATGTGCGCCAGATTTCCCGGGAGGAGCTTAAATACAGACTGCAGTGGAATGCCTCGGTTCAGGAAAATGAAGACGGAAGCGCGGCATGTGCCGGATACAGGGTGATGCTTATGGACAGCAACGGGGACAGGACAGTCCTTCTTGACAGGATAGAGGATACCTTTGCGGTAGTGGATCTTGAAAAGTATGAAGGAAGTGCCGTAAACATATTTATCATAGCGCTTGCTACCGAGGACAGCACCAGATGGTATGATTCACTTGACGGGGATATGACAGAAGTAACCATCTTAAGCAGGCTTGTTAAACCGGTGGTATCTTTTGCATTCAGTTTCGGAGATGAAGAAGCGCTTACGGAAACAGCCTTCATGGATACGGCTAACAGTCTTGATGCGCTTATAAGCGATGATGACAGCAGCGCTGGATATAATTATCCCGTATACGGTATATGGTTTGACAGCATGGATGAGGCAGTGGCAGCGGCTGCCGGTATTGCAGATTTAGAAGGCAGCAGCCAGATAGCAGCCGTTGAGGAAATGCTTGCGGATCCGGAGGCTTCTTCCTTTGGCGCCGGAGGCACCATCACTCTTACCAAAGGTTCGGAAGCATATTCCGTATGGATACCCGGTATCGCTTCCGACTGGGCTTACAGCTATGCGGGAAAGGTGCTGTTACCTTTTGTGCGCAGGGCCCCGGGAACCGGCGATAACAGGGCTGTTTCAGAATATACTGTCGGCTCTCCTCTTACGGTGCCGAAGGTAAGGCTTGATGATGTGACTGTTACGGAAGCGGTAACGGATGCCAGTGCAAATGGAGCACTATATTCCGCAGAGGCAAGCACACAGACCTTTGATGAATCTACCTTTGATGGAAATGTGAGCGGATATATTCCCATGACTTCATACAGCTTTGGCAGAAGTGACGGATATCCCGATCATTATGAGATCACGGTCGCAGCGAATACCTCAGAGGTATCCGGCGGATCGGTGCATTCAAATGCGGCACAGGCTTCTGTGATAATAAGCATTAAAGAAGAGAACGGAAGTAAGATATTCCGTATGACTGATGCGGAAGGAAATGAGCTTGGAAGTGCTGATGTTACCGAAGAGAGCGCCACACTTGCAGTTCCCGATATGCAGAATGCGATCTGGGGCGTAGTGGTGATCAATCAGGGCACGGAAAGCATAAGATATCTGTTTAAGGATCTGGATCTTAAGATAGGCTGCGATCCTGACGGAACCTTTAAACTTATACTTCCTGTAGCTGCGGGACAGTTTGATTTCACGGATACTGAGACAGGAACTGTTTACAGCAGTACTTCGGAAGACAGTGATTATAATGCATCCATAAGCATAAAGGCAGTAATGGAGGATGAAAGCGTGTTTGTATCTCCCCCTGCTGTGGAGATCCCTTAAGGTAAAAGATGGAGAGTAACGTAAGGAAAAACATATGCGGGAAGCTTAAGAGAGCAGCGCTTGATGATAAAGGCGCTGCGATGATAATAGTTACCTGTGTCATGTCCATAATCATGATACTCTGTCTTGCCGTGCTTACTGTATCCTATCAGATGTTTGCAACGGTGAATGATGAAGCCTGGGCGGAGAGGTATTACGAGCAGGCTTATTCCTTTGGCGAGACATTAAGATACAACCTTACCGACAGGGAAAAGGCTGAAAACCTTAAGCAGGGAAGCCTTGAAAGCTATATCTACGGGTTCGTTAGGGATAACAGGAATTATCCTGTGAGCAATGGTACGGATTATAAGGTTACACTGCCTGCCGCTTCGCCTGATGCAGGGATGTTTCCCATAAGGCTCACTCTTACGAAATCGCTGGAATATGAGGATATGGATGATGAGGATAATAATATCTATGTCCTTACAGTGAAGATAGAAAATTTCGCTCCGGATGACGACCCTACAAAGGATAAGAATGTAACGGCGGTTTCCTGTGTTACGGAACGTTTCCGTTATACAAAGCCGGAGACCGGGACCGATGAGCATGGGCAGCCGGTATATAGCGGCGGCATGGAATGGGTGGCATATTACTGATATGGGGATCGGATATTTAAAAAATAATAAAGGAATGACAATGTCCGAGGTCATAATAGCATTTCTTATACTTATGATCTGCGCGGGCGTGCTTTCGGGCTGCCTTGGTTTTGCCTCGAATATGCTGGGAAAGGCAAAGGATACGGATGTGGCGCATTCGGATTATCAGGAAAAGGCTGTCCTGCTTTTTAACGGCAGGGAAGATGTGCTCTCCGGGGAAAAGGGACCTTTTGACATTGCGACAGAGGGAAGAAAAGCGACATATCGCTTCAGAACCTTTACCTATGAGGTGGAGCCGGTTGCCAAGGATGTGACATATGAGAATGCAGAGGGTGAGACCGAGTCCAGAGGGATAACGGTATTCAGCACCATTAATCTGCACTGATACCTGTGGATGGAATGAAAAAGCATTCAGTAAAAAATCTAAAGGGAAACAACAGAGGTTCCACTATGGTGGAACTTATTGTGAGCTTTGCACTCTTAGGCATATTCCTTATAGGGGCCTCGACCATCATTTCCTATTCCTTCAGAGAGTATTATGCGAAGCAGAGGCTTATGACGGCTTTTACCGTGGCGGATACCGTACTGGCGGAAATAAAAAATGATATACGCACCATGCAGCCTTCCTCATCCGTGGCGGGACATTCGGGATATATAAAAATAAGGGATAAGGACGGAACAGGCATAGCTGCTGCGGATGGGATCGAGATAAGCGGGGAAGGGATCGAATTTCTCCCTTCAAACGCAAGCGATGGGGCGTTTATGGTTCAGCTGGATACAAGAGGGCTGCCCGAGGGGACTGTCATAGTTAAGAGCGGCAAGATCACAAATGAGGAACCGGCTGCCTTGCCCGCCGGCTGTCTTACTTATCGTTATTATTCAAAATATGCCCCCGAGACACAGCCTGCATATCAGAATGCTTATGCTGATGTGATAGATATAGCAAGCGATTTCGGAATGCTTTTTTCATCCCGTAACGGCACTCTTGTGGAAAGGGGAGCCGAGGAGCATTTTTCAAAAGAATTTTACAACGGCTATGAGGTAAGGCTTGAATTCACGGTTAAACCGGTCAAGGTGACTGTGGATGACGGAAGCGGCCCCGAAGATAAGCTTCTTGTAAAAACCGTAAAGACGGTAGTTACTGTGGTAAAGGCAGATGAAGACGATGATCCGGATAATAACGAGATCGTCTATATCACAAGAGAGACCGTTGATATACAAAATGACGTATATTACCGGAATGATAATACGCTGTATTCGGAGATGTAAGAACTGTCATCCCGGGTAAACTCATTGTCATCCTGAGCGAAGCGAAGGATCTTTTTAAAAACTAAAGTTTTTTCAGAAACTGCCGATATATGTACTGTAGCGGTTTTTGACGAATAATAGGTAAAAATGCACAAAAAAGGCTTACAAAAGCCACTGTGATTGTGTATAATATGCGGTAGGAAATTGCTCCGCAATTTCCTACCGCAACGAGCAAAAATGCGAAGCATTTTTGCGAGTCTGCTTTAAAGGTAATTTCCTACCGCAACGAGCGAAAATGCGAAGCATTTTTGCGAGTCTGCTTTAAAGGCAAATTTATATTGCAACGAGCGAAATAACGAAGTGATTTCGCGAGTCTGCTGCAATTTAATAAATAATATAAACACAACCCAAGGAGGAAAGAACAATGAAAAGAATTAAGGAAAACAACAAAGGTTTCACGCTGGTTGAACTTATCGTGGTGCTGGTAATACTGGCAATACTTGCAGCTGCTTTAGTACCTTCACTGTTAGGCTACATCGACAGGGCAAGAGAGAGCAAGTATTATGAGGAAGGACATGCTATCTACACGGCTCTGCAGGTGGTTCAGGATGAGCAGTATGCAAAGGGCGCAAATCCGTTGACCGGTGTTGCTGCTGCAGATACTGCAATACTTAAAGAAGTAAATGATATGGTGGATCCTACAGCGTTAATATCTGCTACAATTACAAACAAGGCTACAGGTGGCAAAACACATGCTGATTATACGATAACCGGTCTTGAGATCAAGTTTGATTCACAGGATGGAAAGAACACGGTTGAACTTAGCATGGCAGATGGCACATGGACCCAGAAGTCTATTACAGCTAAATCAGGAAGCTAAAGCATTTGATCTATATGGTTGTTATTATATACGATAACTAACATCCCGAATCCACATAAATACCACTTTATGTCATTCTGAGCGAAGCGAAGAATCTTTCTGATACGATTCGGTATAAAGATCCTTCGGGCTACAGCCCTCAGGATGACAAAGCAGGGATACATTTTACAGATCAATGATCCTCCTCCTACATAAGG
>JAFYBJ010000047.1 GCA_017540265.1 Lachnospiraceae bacterium | reverse complement strand
TTAACAAAGGGAAGCATGTGGATATAGACTTTTTCCCCGCCTGCCTCCAGGGCGATACGTTTAACTGTCCCGTCATATACGGGCGAAAAATGTATGCCTGCTGCCTCCACAAGCTCACTATGGTCTGAAAGCCTGATAGCCGAATCATGATTTCCGCTTACTACAAAGACAGGGATTTTCTTTTCCGCAAGACTCACAAGAAAATCGTCCCACAGCTTCATGGCCTCCTCCGAAGGAATCGACCTGTCGTAAACATCCCCCGCAATAAGTATGCCGTCCGGCTTTTCGCTGCCGGCGGCCGTAAGTATTTTTTTCAGGATGTACTCCTGATCCTCAATAAGTGAAATTTCCTTTAAGCGCTTTCCTAGATGCAGATCCGAAAGATGAAACAGCTTCATGTGAAAACCCTCCCCTAAAGCATGTCTGACGGTAATTGTTCAGAGCATATCTATCCTGAACAGTTACACCTTGATACATCACTGATGACATTATAACATTCCCATTTTGGAATATAGGTATAAATTTGTACCTTTTGAAACTTTCTGTGAAATTATTTAACTGACTGCACCGTGCAGACTTGTCTGACGATAACTTAAGAGAGGCCCTCGCTCTCAGAAAGATAATGCGCTCCTATAAAAGCACTTATCCCGGGATCGGATAGAAAATCACATACATCCATGCTGCCCTCCTCAAAGACAATCTTTGAATCGGTTTCATTCAGATGTGTGATAAATAAAGATACAGGCTTTTCTACTTCAGATGTCAGGCCCGGATATATACTATATGCATCGCGAAGATCTTTTTGTACCGGAGTGAGGAAATCATTAAGGGAAGCATGCTTTGCATAACGTATGGCACCCTGCCAGTTATTTGTGATGTTGGTCTTATCCTCTGCAATATTTCCGATTTTTTCTTTAGCGGTTTCGCAGGGAAGGAATCCGGCACCATGTCTCGTCACGTAAGTTCTTGTAACATAACAGGCTTCATCAAGTATCAGTCCGGCATCCTTAAGCAGAAGGGCCACGTTGTGCAGACCGGTTTTGGATGCACTGACATGTGGTGCATAGGTTTCATTATCGGCATCAAGCAACAGTCCCTGCCCGGTTTCAAATATTATATTTTCCTGCTCTCTCAAAAAAGCCGCTTCATCTTCAACCGGATTAATAAGCTCTGCCGCCTTAAGCATCTCTTCCGCAGCGTTGATCAGCACATTTGGTGACGACAGCATTTCAGTATATTCCGAAGGACACGCATCCAGCCCTGTTTCCCTCAGCCTTTTTCTGCCATATCCTTCCCTTATCCCGGCCATCTTTGCTGCCACGGACTCTGCACTCATACCAAATACATCACGCGCAAAAAGCCCTGCACCGGCCTCCGTGCGTATATTTCCTTCATTTATCCCCATGCCGCAGCTGCCATGCCTCTTGTCTCCCCTACGCTCTTCCAAAGCCATATTAATAAGGACATCGTCCGGAAAAATCAGAGGCGCATCCATGCTGCATGATACATCAGGCTTATTTCCAAAGAGATCATACTCTTCACGGAATTTGTACAGATCCGGATAATATGTGGATGCGAGATAAGTCCCTGCCCCTCTGAAGGATCCTGAAGAAAGCTGATGGAATACAAAGCGCCTGCCCCTGTGCACAACAGTATGGCCCGCCTGTGCACCTCCGTTATGCTTGACTACCATACAATAAGGAAGGCGGCCGCTGAAATAATCTACAGCGAGCCCCTTCCCCTCATCTCCGAAATTTTTGCCGATTACAGCTGCGATCATCAGAGTTTTATTTTAGATCCGATACTAAGATTCCGTATCGCCTTCTCAACAACCTTCTTTGATGCCGGATTCAGGCCGTCCATCACATCTTTCTTATCCAGTCCGGTGCAAAGCCTGATGGCTGCAATTATAACCTCCGGAAGATACTTAACCTCAGAAGGCTCGATCGATATCACACGCCCCGGAACATACTGAGCGGCACTGTCCCTGCCTTCACGCAGATCAATATGGAAAAGCTCATACTTTTCCGAAGCCATCCTGGCCAGGTCACCGGATGAGATATCCTCCGATTCATCTTTAAAGACCTTCTTTAACTGATCTTTTGTCAGCTTATCATGGAATCCCGCATCTCCGATAGTAAAACAGAAGCCCTTCTTTTTTCTCAGATTATAACTGTCTATATCCGTATGCTTTGCCGCAAAATACCATAACAGCTGGTAATCCTCAGGTGCATCTCCTCCGCCTCCTTCGATCCACAGGTCCATCAGCTGTTCCGCTATACGTATATCAGATTCAAACTGAGTGACCTGCAGCGGAGCATCATCACATCCTGCATCACCTATCGCCGCAAACATAAGCTGCGGATCAGTCACAAGATCGGTGGAATAAAGCTTTTTCATCAGCTCATTGAGCGAATTTTTGATTATCTCTTCCGACAGGTATCCCATTGAACCCGTAACATCCACACCGATCATGATAGGAGTTGAATTGGGATGCTCTTTAGAATCCCTGGACTCACGCTTGTCGATAAATGCCGGATTAAAACGGTCATCCATCTTTCTTGCTGTGAATATCTCATTCACCGATGCCTTGTCGATCTTTCTGCTTTCCTTAAGTTTGCTCCAGTCTGAAGCCCTGTAACTGCCTGCTCCCATTAGCTGCCCCTCCTTTAATGTTTTTTCGTTTATTGTCTTTAACTGCCAAACTCTGCGAAACGGTGTCCGCCAAATCCCTTTTCAATTACTTCATCCCAGTATCCAAAATCTTCATAGGCGCTGTCCCTTGGCTGTGACTCAAGAAATGTCTCAAACTCAGCCGGAGCGTCTGCCGTTACGGATCCGCATATCCTTTGCGCTGTCTTCCTCAATCCATTAAGACATGCCTTCGGGCTGCCCGGTCTCAGATCCCACCAGCCCCCGTACAGAAAAGCTTCATGACTGCTTGGATTTATAAAAACATTATTCTCATCCATATGCAAATGCTCAAGTGTATTAAACTCCAGCAGACAACTGATATTTTCCAACCTGGATATGATCCAGGCAACATGCTTGGGATGCAGCTGCGAAAAAGCAAAAAGCGGATATACATTCTCACTCTTTTCAAAAGCTAAGATCACACCGTCATCTTTAAGCTCATATCTTGCCTTAAGCTGCGGAAGCATATTCTTAAGACCTTTGATATCTGCTGAAGGATACTTGATCATACTTATATTTTTCAGCATATCTGCTGCGGCAGTACTCCTGTCAGCAGTAAAAACATATATGACACTGCTTTTATTAATGTAAGTATCAATACCATCAGTCTGCGTACGATATGTATAAGATACCTCTATCTCTCCGTCCCTGCTGCTGAACTCTGCGGTATCACTGTCACGCCACAGATGCAGCACATCGCCTTTTTCAAACAAAACATCATTGCAGCTCCTGACATATTGCAGTACATTATCACGATACCCTTTATATCCCGCAAGCTCTGCATCCGAAAAATACTGTTTTGTTCCG